>NZ_JBGMEL010000005.1:0-246688 GCF_041447225.1 Microbulbifer echini
TTTTTTAATTCAGCCGATGCTCGATCAAACTTTGAGGTATCCAGCTTTACACTAACGTCCATCATCCCCACCCTGCTGCTGTTCTTGCAGCTTCAAGCGCTTGTGGTTGTAATACCAATTCACAATGAACCCACTCAAGGCAATCAAGAAACCTCCAACCGCCAATAACTCTTGTGCGGCATATCCACCGACTACCGCTGTACCCGCAGCAACCGTCGTGGTTGCACTGGCGACCTTCTGAACCATGGCTTCCCTCGCTGCCTCTTGAGCTACAGTGTTCACCGCTTAACCTCACTCACCCATGACTTCACGAAATAGAAGCCGATGATGATGCTGTAAGGCTGCACAACCACATCAACGAGCAGGCCCTTTAGGTCTGCTACAAAAGGCGCTTTGAAAGCCATGGCCGCCGCAATAAATAAAACCAGCAACGCCCAAACCAATGTCACCAGAAAGGCAATTAATCGTCGTGCCCTGTTCTGAGGCTGCGTGGCCTCCAGGTACTTGAGATACCAACGGGATTTTTCCTCATTGGTAAACCACACCGCATCCACAGTATTTACAGTGGCATCCAGCACCTTGCCCGCAGACTCAGGGCCAGCAAATAAACCCTTAACTCCAGACCAAATACCCATCACGGATACTCCGGCACATAGTGCGTAATTGTCAGATCAAACTTAGGCGGCAGTAGTTCTCGTAGTTGCTGCATCGCCCTGCGGGAGTGCGTCACCCACCAACCACCGGGCGCCAGGTTAGAACCAATTCCAATACAGCCCTACACATCCGCCGAATAATTCGCGGTGTGGATCAATATTTTTGTACGGCCAGGGACTTCCTCTAGCTCCCACACATTGGGGAACCTCGGTGAGTTATAGGGATTACAGGAATAAACCCCTTCAGGAATACAGCTCTCGAACGGACGATTCCCCAACCACGGGCGCTCTACCGTATAAAACACACAGTCGCGCACTCTCAGTCGCCCCAATGTGGCATCAGGCCCATAGGCGAATCGTTGCAGGTTGCAGTTCATGAATTTCCGCTCGCAGAGCTAAGGAATAAAAAAACGGCGCCCACAAGAACGCCGCCAAGTACAGGTGACGGAGCAATGAAAAATAGAAAGTCAGAAACGAAAAAACCCGGCTGGGGGAGCCGGGTTTCTGTTGCAAGCGGAAATACCGCAAGCTAGAAAAAAAGTACCATCCTGGGTCAAAGTCTGTCAACCCACTTTCAGAAACTTTTCTTTGTAACCCTCCACAATCTCAGAAACAGGACCCAGGGCACGCGCTGGTAGCGGGTCCAAACGTCTCTGTAATTTACGCCAAATATTCTTCCACTCCAGATCCCAGGCAGGTTTATTACAGCCAACAATAGCGCGGGCCTGCTTCACATCCACCTTACGCCCATTCACATCCCGCAACGCACTCGCACTAATACAAAATAACGCCAGCTGGCTAACCTTATCCCTCGGGTGCGGCTCCTCCCACTTATCGAATTCAGACATCAAGTACTGCAATAGCGCCGCCCGCTCTTTAAATCTTTTTGCCGGTGGTGCATAGGCAGCCATGCCCCAGCAGTAAGCCAGTGGATCACTTTGTCTCAGCTTGGCAACCACGCTCTGAATGATTCCCTTCTCACAGGAATCCATAACTCGTCCACCGCTACCCTTGCCTACAACCGTTTCAACACCACTCACCCGAGGCGCATCAATGCGGCAAATCACCTGATTAGCCTCTCCCTGCACCTCACCCCGAATAATTAACTTCCGCCCTCGCCGAGCCTTTGAGGTGACCGTGCTCCTATTGCCCATAGCCTCATAATCAAACGCCGCCGCAGAGCCATCAAAGGCATCATGCCAAGCCTGTCTCGCTGAATCGAATCTCATGCCACCTCCCCCAAGACTGTAAACACTAACCCCAGCTGGCCCGGCAGGGCCCTATCACGCAGCCACCTGAAAACGATCGAAATACTCCTGAAAAACCTTCCTCGCCACATGCAAATTATCCCGGTGGAAAGTCCCCAAATAATCCTCATGCACCTCTCGGATTTTATTTTGAGTCACCACCGTATGAGCAAACACCAGATCCACTTGGCGCGGGTTATCCGTGCGGAATGCCGCTAGGGGTCTACTCGCAGCGGTTGTCATAATTCGCTCTGTCGCCTCGATGAGAGTCACAACGGTCATAGCATCGTTCCTTGAAAACCCGTGTTTACCAGCCAGTGTCTGTCAGCATTTCACCGATGGGGCGGTCCCGTGTTCGCTGCTGAGGCACGGCCCGCTGTGGTGGAATAAACTTCTCGCGCCTCACCCAATTGCGCCACACCGCCAACCAATCACGCCGCACCCCCTGCTTGCCTGACTGAGATTTCCAGTAATCACCAAAGCTAGCCGCAATGTCGTAGATCTGGTGCATCACCTCTGGCCGCGTCTTGGCCGCCTCAGTGTAAAATTCTTGGGTTAACTGCCAATCATCGGGAAGGCGAGTACCACGCTTCGATGGCGGGGCGGATTCCTGACGGAGAGCAAGGGCACCACCCTGACCGCTCTCTCTCTGGTTATTTTCTAGATTGGTTACTTTCTTAGTATCTTTACTTTCTTGTGTCGGCAAATCCGGATACGGTAAACCCGTATCTGGTAAATCCGTATCCGGTAAATCCGTATCCGGTAAATCCGTATCCGGTAAATCCGTATCCGGTAAATCCGTATCCGGTAAATCCGTATCCGGTAAATCCGTATCCGGTAAATCCGTATCCGGTAAATCCGTATCCAGGTTTTCAGGAAGTGGATCAGCATCTCGTGAGGTATCAGAGATTTCATAGTCTGTACCGACTATTTTTCCCCGCTCACCACGCCGAGTAATTCGCTTGCAATATCCAGCATTAATCAACTCACCTAACAGCTTGTAGACCTTATCCCTGCCCTCCTGAGCCTCTTTAGCCAATGCCGAAGGGGAAACTTCCCAATGATCAGGCTTTGACAACAAGTGCAGCAGCAAGCCGCCAGCCGCGAAAGAAATACGGCGATCGCACACAACCGAATTAGCAACCACCAAGTAATTTGATGATGGCCGAGCACTTCGACGAATCATGCCGCATCCCCCTTGGAACAAAGTAATTTGAACATAGTTTTTTTACCTATCCTTGATTTCACTCGTCGTGCATAGTGAATTCCACCGATCAGAAGCACCCAAGACGCAGAGACTTGTTATCGTTTTTCCCCGGTCGTCAGCTGGTTCTCCGACCCTGTATGAATCCCCATATACCGCAATGCATTCATCCCAACCCTCATTCACCGCAGAATGGCAGGACTACAAAATGGGGATTTGAAAATGATCGTTATTCTGGTTTCACTGGAAAACCCGCGTGGGCTTAACTTGCCTGCCGTACTTCTGGCATACCTTGCTGATCAGCAGCTTCAAACAGCTGAACCAGCTCCGGGCAAAGATCCACAGCCCGAACCACACCACCTGCCACCGGCTCCGCGCGCAGAGCCAATTCAGCTGACGCACCATGTTTTTCATTCAGTAAGTTTCTGATGGTGGGCTCACTGATTCCGAGGGCTTTCGTTTCCACCTCCTGTAGCTTGAACTGGGGTATTGGTATATACCGGCTCTCCAAAAATATCTGGGCGTAGCTCATAGCGGGTAACAGTCTTATCAGTTGCACGTTCAATCTGAGAGCACCAGTGCGGGGCAACCTTCTTTCGTCCGGTTGACCATGCAGAAACCATCCCCTGGGTAACCCCAAGGAGTTCCGCCAGGCGTGCTTGTGTGCCTACTTTGTTCACCGCATTTTTTATTGCGTTCATACGCATATTAATACCTCAGATATTAATATCAATCAATACCCAGGGTATTTGTTTTTCAATAGTCGCGCTATTAACCTCAACCGATGAATAAATCGAAACGCAAACTCACTGAAAGCGAATTGCAGCTGTCGGAAAGCCTCCGGCGCATTTGGCTTGCAAAAAAAGGGGAGCTTGGCCTCAACCAAGAGAAAGCTGGCGCGGCCTTGGGAATTACTCAGGGCGCAGTTGGACACTATTTAAACGCCCGCATTGCTCTCAACACCGAGACAATCATTAAGTTTGCCCAGCTACTTCATGTCGAGCCTAGTGACATTGACCCTAATCAGGTAGTTAAATTGGGAAGGCGATCAAATCCAAGCGCCACTACTGAGGACGTATTACAAGGAGTTAGCAATGCATCAGGAACCCAATCTCCAATCCCACCACACCGTACTACCGTGCCGCTGATTTCATCTGTGCAGGCTGGAGGGTGGGCAGAAGTTGTAGATAACTTTCAGCCTGGAGACGCTGAAGAGTGGCGGGAGACAACTGCAAAGGTTGGCCCAAATGCATTTGCCTTACGCATTGAAGGTGACTCAATGACCTCACCTGCGGGAGTTAGTATTCCCCACGGGTCGATAGTGATTGTTGACCCTGACGTGGAATACACGAACGGTTCTATCGTTGTTGCCAAATTGATTGATGTGCAAGAAGCCACCATCAAGAAGCTCGTAATTGATGGCCCCAACAAATACCTCAAACCTCTTAACCCGAACTACGCACCAATCCCGATTAATGGGAACTGTCGCATTGTGGGTGTAGCAAAAAAAGTTGAAATCGACCTATAAACCATGAAGAGGTGGCCCTTACCTCTCCCTGGGCCACCCTTGTGGCCCTCCCACCTTTAGCCTCAGCTTAATCAACCCTCTTTATCCAACCTAAATCTCTGGCGCGCCTTAATACTTGAACACCACAAAATAATACCCAGGGTATTTACATAAGAAGTACCCCTGATATTATCTGTTGCAGAAATATGCGGAAACCACCAAGGACAGGGCACCCAAATGCACACCGCCAAGCACCTCAGACCACTGGCCCCACGCCAGGCCGAAGCGCTGACCCATCGAGCGCGTGGACTCTCCAATCGCGAGACCGCCCAGGCGATGCGGTGCTCCGTCACCAACGTTACCAACCTGCTTGCCGAGTGCTTTTACAAGCTGCACGCCCGCAACAGCACAGACGCGGTGGCCAAAGCGGTTAAACACGGATTAATTCAGCTCGCCTTAATCGCCTCGATCATTAGCGGTATTGGTGCCGATGCACAGGAACAACTGCGCACCCGTATCCAACGCCGCCCCTCTGTTCGAACTATCCGTATCCGCAACAACCGGGAGGGAATCGCATGACCGCCACCGTGTTTGTACACCCAACGGCTATGAGTAAAAGCAATATTGAACGCCTTAAACGCCGTATTGCATTGATCGACTGCGGCAGCCACAAATCGCAACGTATCCACTTGGTGCAGCCAAAGCCCGCCGCCGTACAGCCTGCTCACAACGACTGGCCACCGTTTGGAGGTGATGCCGCATGAATACTTTTAGTCCCACCCAGAGCGTAGAAACCCTGCTCCACGTAGCCAATAGAAACTCCGGCGCGAGTGAAGTCGCCGCACAGGTTTTGCTTTCAGCCTGGAATAGCAGGGATTTCGCCGTCCCCGTTGCCAGCCTCTCCCTGCTGGATGGCGACAACTATGAACACGCAATCAACGTAATGAATCTGCGCTACCACGGCAGAGCACCGCAAAGCGTAATTGCAGACGGCGAGAAAAAACTAAACGCCCTCTACCGCGAATGGAACCACCTGGAAATACAGAGGAAGGAAGCCGCGTGAGCCAAACCCAGCCGCTCCCGCAAATGCCCTGCCACCACTGCGGAAAACCCGCAGAACCCGTATTTAACGGGCAATTGCAATTACGCGGCTGGAACTGTCAGCCCTGCCGATACTGGGAGCCGGCCATCGGCAGAGAAAGGACGTTCAAAAAAAACGGGGTTAAGCCATGAGTGAATTTAGCCGGATTTTAGAACTTTACGAAGAGCTAGCACGCACAGTACAGCTACAACAAATCCAAATAAATCAACTGCGCAAACTCGCAGCTCAACAAGCCCAAACCCCACAAATAAAACCCAAAAAACAGGAGGCAGTGTGAAAAAGGTAAAAACCTTCACCATCACCCAGGCCGCCAGAGAGGTAAAACTGGGTAGAAATACCCTACTGAAATTAATGCGGGAAAACGGCTTGCTGCATAACCGCGAACCCATGCGCAACACGCCAACAAAACAGGCTGTTTCGCAGCAACTGCTCATTGCAGAGATCTCCGAATATAACCGCGGTCCGGTAAAGGTGCAGTACATCACCACCAAGGTAACCGCTAAAGGCATGGTCTGGATTCGCGACTTTGTTGAAGACAAGCCAATACCCAAAGCCAGCTAAAAATTTAACCGCGCCCAGGCGCATCAGTCAGCTGTAACCGTTAGGGCTGCCGGTATGGAGCCCATTTTAAAAATGGGAGAAACCAATGAAACGATACGCTCTATTTAGCGGCGCCTACAACCTAATGATGGGTGGCGTGAAAGATTTTAAACAGTCATACCACACAGAAAAAGAAGCCTTTGAAGTGGCAACGCAAATTGCCAAAAACGATATTTTCACCCGCTGGGTACAGATATTCGACAAGAAAATAGACACCGCAAAAATTTACAGCGTAGTGGATGGAAAGCTAAAGGAACGGAAAGAAAAGACCTGCCCGGCAGGGCTTTTCGAAAGCACCCAGCCCCAGGCCTGCTGAAATTAAATGCCGACCTAAGCCCGCCCAGTGCGGGCTTTGTGGGTAGAAGAGATTGAGGAATAGAGAATGGCCAAGCGCAAACCCCGCAAACCCATGAGCAGACAGGCTCAACATGCCCGCTTGGTTAACCGCTGGCTACCCGGTTTAATCCTCACCGCGCGTAGCAGTACCGGCCTGGATACCGATGGCGATCCCATTTTAAAAATCACCCACCGACGCCAACGTGGCGCCGTGGGCGATATCGCTCGCGCAGATTACCAGCATGAAATATTGAACTGGCAACACCACTGGCTGGTAACGGTATTTGTTGAGTGTAAAACCCCAGAAGGTGAAACCTACACTGATTCAACCGAATTCGAAGCCTACGGTGTCCGCCTTAATGACCTTGCCGAATTAGTGCGCCCAGAATTGGACACCATCCAAAACCAAGCCAACCCCAACCACTACAAAGACCACGGTTGGCAGGCGGAGATTCTGCCGAATCGCAAACAGGAAAAAGGGAGAGCCGCGTGAAGCTCTGGCAATCCCTCACCGGCATCGCCGCGTTGATCTTCTGCGGCACCAGTCTCGTGTTTACCGTGCAGCTGTGGGTATCCATGCCCGCAGGCCTGGGCGGGCAGCTGGTGGCCGGTGCCACTGCGGTGGCCCTGGAGCTGTGCAAATTCAGCTTTGCCCCGCTGGGCCTATGGCTGTGCAGCCAAGGGCAAAAGAGCGGCTATGCCCTGCTTTGCCTTTGGCCCCTGCTGGTACTGATCAGCATTGTCGCTACCGTTGGATTCCTCGCCACCCACAGCGAAGAGCAGCAACAACGCAGTACCCGCAACAGCCAGGAATACCAAGCGCTGCAACAGCAGCTCAACAGCCTGCAACAGCAGATCAACACCTTAAACGGCCTGATCAATACCGATGCCAACAACGGTTACCGCCAACGCGCGCTTAATACTGCCGCACAGTTATCCACATTGGAGACTGAGCGCACCCAGCTGATAGAAAAGCTATCCACAATCGAGCAAGCACCCAGCACGCACAGCGCCTTTAACAGCTTGGCGGGCACCCTCAAGGCAGACCCGGCAAAGGTTCAGCATATTGGCTTCCTCGTCCTGGCGATCATCACAGACATCGTAGGGCTGGTCGCATTGCTCGCATTTAACGCCGCTGCAACAGTTGTAAAACGCGCCACTAAACCGTTGCAACAGCCTGAAACGGTGGAAACACAACCGTTACACACCGCTCACCTCAATGAAGAACAACAGCAACTGGCCCAGCGAATCAGTGTTGGGGAGTTCGGCCCGAAGCCAGTGATGCGCAACATCATTAAAGATCTACGCCTTCGCTACGAAACCGTTAATCCTGTTTTCAAAGCACTGCAACAAGCAGGAACACTCAATAAAAATGGCCGGGGATACTTCCTGGCGAGTCAGGGAGGGCTGCCCAATGGGTAAGCTGGTTAAAGGGATCACCTGGGCCAAAGAGCAATTCGAAAAAGGCTCCCGCCCAGGCAAAGAGAAAATCTTGGAGTGGATAGAGGCCGAGCATATCCCCGGCCAGATCATCGCCGGGGAGCCCTATGTGGATGCCGACCGATTCGCCATACGCGACCATACCGGCAAAACCCCAGCCCAGAACACCTCCGCCAACGATGGCCAACCCAAGACCGGGATGGACCTGCTGGCGGGCTAACCCCAATTAAATAGAAGTAGTCGAGCAAGGAAATGGCCAGACCAAAGAAGCCCCGTATGGTGGGTGAGACTTTATTACCCGATAACCTATATCCAGATTCACGCGGGCGGGAAAACTATTGGCGCTATCGTCGCCCCGATCTAACGGATAAAGTTTTCTCTGCATCGCTTGAAGAAGCTATACGCATGGCTGAGCAAGCTAATGCTCAACGAGGTATAAAGGTAGAACGCAAGCCGGCGAAAGCGCCTGATAGAGCTAGCTTTGCCTACCACGCTGCACGCTATATAGATTGGCGCATTGAAAATGACCCACGCCTATCCAACAAGTCCAGCTGGCGCAATCGTTGTAACGCCCTGAAAAGGTTTGGCGAAGACTTCGAAGCCATCTCTATACATAAAGCCAAATTGGCTGACTTGCGCAAATGGTGGGAATCCCTTACCTATCACCAGCAACATGCGCGCCGCGCGGAGTTTAATAAATTCTTTAATTTCCTAATGGCCGAGGGATTATGCAAGCTCGAAAGCAACCCCTTCACCACAGCCGATGACCGACCGCGCCTGCTGGAAAAAGGAAAGCCCATTAAAAAGCGCCAACGCTTAACCCTGGAAGCTTACTGGACCATCTATGAAAAGGCTGGGGAATTAGGCTATGAAGCGCTACAGGTTGCCATGGGTATCAGCATGCTAACTACCATGCGCCGCGCTGATATTTGTGAGCTGAACTTTGAGAAACATCTGCAAGGAGACCACCTTCGCAAAACGATTAATAAATCCGAAGCACAACGGGACAGCCTCGCCGCCAGCCATTTAAGTTTTAATTTAAAAACCCACCAACAACTTGGCAAACTTATTAGCCGCGCCAGAGAACTCAGTCTAAGAAATTACCGCTGCCCCTACATACTGAGCCACACACCCAAGCAACGGCGGACAGGGAAAATTAAAGAGCATGTTTGCCAGGTAATCCCCGACCGACTGAGCGATATGTTTACCGAAGTTCGCAACGCTACTGGACTTTATATCGGCTTGCCCAAAGACCAAACCCCACCCAGTTTCCATGAAGTGCGCAGTCTCGCCTCAGACCGGTTTAAGCGAATGGGGTACGACGTAAAATCAGTACAGCAATTGATGGCGCACACAGATGAGCGGGTTACTCAGTCTTATCAGGCGGGACACGGTATTGATTATGAGGAGATTAGTATCCATTTGGATGAGCAGGCTATTGGAAGAGAGTTTTAGAAAATTAAAATCCTGATGAAACAGCCCATAAAAAACTTCAATATTTTACCTAGCGTCCCCAAAGGCATTACACTATATTCAGAACAGCAGCAAGAACTTATAAAGTTCCCACACTCAAAAATAGCTTTTTAGTTGACCTTTGACATCAGCTGATAGTTCCTACAGGAAGGTATAATTGACTCACCAGAAAAGGCTGAACTTAGAAACTGTAGAGCCATTTATTTCCATATCTTTGACAAGTAGATTCTCTCACTTACCTAAAATCATTCACTCAACCTGATCTCAGCCAGAAACTAGGAGACTATAACCAAACCAATAATGCCCACTTCAAACCCCTATCCTTTTACGAATGCGCTTAAAATTTAGACTTAAGAGTAGCTCCTTAAATGAATTTGAATCCTTCCTTTTCAAGCATGATAAATCGATGAAAGATATTTTTTTCTCTTTTAATCTATTAAAACATAGAACCTCCCTCCGCATAACATCTTCCTCCGACTCACTTTTCTTCCTTATACCTGAATACAAAGAGGCATCTGAATAAGGGTTTTTGATTTTTCCATCTAAAAACATCTGATAAAGAAGCAGCCATTGCTCATCAATAGCATAAAGATCTTGAGAGACTATTTGATTGGCAAATTTAATAACTTTATCTTCACACCCACCAATCAAATACAGCATCGTAATTGAAATACAATCTTGAGTCTCGATTATTTTATCCACAATATTCTCTGACAATCTTACCAAACAGTGCTTTCTCAGGAGGTAAATTGTCCAAGACATGCCATCCGATCTAGCACAACTGATATTTTCAGTGAGAATCTTAAGTAAGCGACCTTCAAGATCAAACCCTTCAGTCACATTTAAACCAATTAGTAATGGGTCAAGCAATGGAATTATCACTGGGTAATGGAAGGCTAAATTAAGCGCATACTTTACCAATGAGAGCCTGGCTTCAATATCGACTCTGGAAGATATCGCCTTTACAGCGAACTTTAGAACACTACCATCAGGTGTTTTTCTTTGAATTGAAACTGCGTAATCAAGATACCTCGTCGCCTCAAGAAAGGTAACTTTTTTTGTTTTAGGAAGTCTAGTACTTAGATCTGCAACCCAATCATCACTTGCTGCTTCAGGCAACTGTAAAACGTAAGTTTTATTCAAATTTAAAATTAACTTGAATCGCTTTAACTCTTTGCCCAAGTCGGAGATAAAACATTCCGCTTCCTCATTAGATTTACAGTATCCTGTATAGTCATCAATGTAACGGCTGAATGAGTAACCTGAGCCCCTCAATCTTTCATCGACTCGCTGCAAAATTGATTCTGCGAATATATTTGAAGTGGCAGGCCCTATGGGAACTCCCATTGTCTCATCTCTTTTACATTGGCGCTGAAGTTTATCCAGTTTGTTGTACCACTCGTTTGGGTCTTGATTTTTTTTGGCTTCAGAAAACCCTACAAGCGCCCACGGGATTGCATGCGTATAAATTGAATTGAAAAAATTTGATATATCAGTATGGACTACAAACTTCATGCCTAGCGACTTGTTCAAGTGTCTATGGGAAAATCTTTGAGAGCTATCGTAATCCATGATTATCAAGCGACCATCTTTATGGGCTTGTGGCTTTATAATGCTCGAAGTATTTTGTTCAATACTTGATATCTCCTCCCAATTTGACTGAATTTCAAGACACAACTCAGCGTATGGCCTCGGATGCGGTATTGATAGTGCTCTAGGAACATTCGTAAACCTCGTGGACCGATATTCCACTTGATCATAGCCACCTGCTCGAGCTTTAACCCCACGAATTACTGACTTCGCGACTTCCTTATCGAACATTGAAGAGTTAAAAATCGGGGGAATCTCTTCACGATCCTTTTTCTGCACGGGAAAGTAATTCCACTTCAATAATGAATCGGAAATGTCTTCCTTTTTTAGCATGGTCCTTCACTACCTGAGAATTTCAATTCATTTAATAGATACTCATTTATATCACCCATCCTTACAAATTACCCCTCCAATCACACAAAAATCTTAGGGAAAACGCAGTCCCCATAACTAGTAGTATCTAAGAAAAACAGATGAGCAATAACTACTTTTAATCCTTAACCTCGAAAATAGAAAGTGAGATCAACCTTACCCTAGGAAAGAAAAATCAGCTGGAAAGAAGTACTAAGAGGGGGAGATTTCAGGCGAAAAAAAAGGGCCCGAAAGGCCCTTTTTTCATCCCGCATAAGTTTGTGTGCGGGTTTATGTACAGTTTGTGTACACCTTGCAGAAGTCAATTTCTCTTCTTCCGCAACCCCTTGATAGACAAGGGAAATTTGGTGGAGCTAAGCGGGATCGAACCGCTGACCTCAACACTGCCAGTGTTGCGCTCTCCCAGCTGAGCTATAGCCCCAAATCCTTTTTGCTTTGCTTAACGTTTCCGTTGAAAGCGAGGCGCATTTTAGCAAGGTTTAGGCGCCTGTCAACAGAAAAAATAACTTTTTAATCAATTAGTTAGCGTCAAACCCGGAACAGCCCCCTGCCGGGGGCTGTGAGTACTTATGGGAGTAAGGCGTACTCCTTTTCCCAGCGCTTGAGCACTTTCTTCCCGGCGCCACCTAGGGCGTCGATGGCCTGGCGCAGGCGGGCGCGGCTGAGGTCGGGGCCCAGCAATACCATAGCGTCCATTACTGAGAAAGAGGCGGTGGTGCCGCTGATGGCGACAAACAGGGGCGCGTTGAAGTCCTTGAGCTTGATCTCCATGGCCGTGGCCAGAGCCTTCACGGCCTGGAAGATGCTGTCGCGGTCCCAGGCGCGTAGGGCTTCCAAGCGCCACAGGGCGAATTGCAGCAACTTCTTCTGCTCATCCAACTCCAGCTTGTTCCCCTTGAAGCTCTCTTCACTGAGTGGCAGCTGGCCCGCGGCAAGGAAACTCACCAGTGGTGCGAAGTCGCCAAACGTCTCCATGCGCTCCCTGGCGTGGGGCAGTACCTTGAGCAGGTTTTCGCGGTTAAACATCCAGTCGATCAAACGGTCGGCGAGCTGTTCGTTCTCCAACTCACGAATCCACAGACCATTCAGCCAGGACAGTTTTTCCACGTCGAATACCGGGCCACCCAGAGAGACGCGGTGAATATCGAAGTCTTCCAACATTTCTTCCAGTGAAAACTTCTCGCGCTCATCGGGCATGGACCAACCCATGCGGCCCAAGTAGTTGAGCAGGGCTTCGGGCATAAAGCCGGCGCGCTGGTAATAAAGAATAGAAGTAGGATTCTTGCGCTTGGACAGCTTGGTTTTGTCCGGATTACGCAACAGCGGCAGGTGGCAGAGCACCGGCATATCCCAGCCGAAATATTCGTACAGCAATTTGTGCTTGGGTGCCGAGTTAATCCACTCTTCCCCGCGCAGGACGTGGGTGATCTCCATCAGGTGATCATCTACCACGTTGGCCAGATGATAAGTGGGCATACCATCGGACTTAAGCAGAATCTGCGCATCCACTTGAGCCCAGTCGATCTCGATAGAGCCGCGCAGCAGATCTTCCACCACGCAAGTACCGCTCTCCGGTACATTCATGCGCACGACGAAAGGGGCACCGGCGGCACGACGTTTTTCCACCTCTTCTTCCGGCAATGCCAAATCGCTGGGTTTCAGTGAGGTGCGCCCGGCTTCACGCAAACCTTCGCGCAACTGTTCCAGTTCTTCTGACGTGCGATAGCAGTGGAAGGCGTGGCCCTTTTCTACCAGCTCATCGCAGTGGGTTTTGTAAATATCGCCGCGCTCGCTCTGGCGGTATGGGCCGTGCGGGCCACCTACATCGGGTCCTTCCTGCCAGTCCAGCCCCAACCAACGCAGGCTGTCGAGAATCGCCTGCTCAGATTCCGGAGTGCTGCGCTGCTGATCGGTGTCTTCGATACGCAACACAAACTGGCCACCCTGGGCACGGGCAAAACACTGATTAAACAGAGCGATATAGGCGGTACCAACATGGGGATCACCGGTTGGAGACGGTGCTATTCGGGTTCTTACGGTCATGACAAACCTGACTGAGGGTGAATGAAGGACTCTAAAGGCGCGAGATTATAGCGCTGGCCGGGCGTTCGGCACAGGCGCGGAGCTTTTAACAGAAAGATCTTTTTGACGCCATAAATCAAAAATCACCCACAAATGGCGTGACTTAGATCACAAAAAAAGTATTATCCCCGCCACAAAGATGGAATAGCTTGACTAACGCAGTACCCCTGACCCGTGCAGGATCTTCGCGAGCAGCTTTTCACAGAACGATAAATCAACGGCTCAGGAAGATACGCCATGCACAAAAATGTAGTTCGTTCACTGGTCTCTGCGCTCACAGCAGGCATCTTTTTCAGCACCTCGGCAGCCACCATGGCAGCCACGGCTGACTCAAGCAGCATAATTAAACTAGAGTTCACCCCAACTATTGAAATTGCTGCAGTTGGTGATATTTCAATTACCGATCCCGCGCTGGGTTCCAATGCGGTTGCCAGCGAAGATTTTTGTATTGGCGGTTTTGGCTTCCCTACCTTCAGCATCACCTTCGAAAGTAATGACGGTATTAACGATAACGCATTCAGCCTTTCCGGCAACGGTCTCGATGTACCCTACAGCGTAGGCTTCGATAACAGCACCAGCGGAACCTTTACCCAAGTCAACGAAGGTCAGGCAGTCACCGGGCAAACCCGCAATGCCGCTTCCTGCAGTGGTTCAGACAACGCCAGATTCCAGATCACTATTGCCAATGGCGATTGGCAGACCAGCGATGTCCTCAATGGCACCAGCTATACCGATACCCTGCTGATCACCGTAGCCTCTGAATAATTTTGCGGTGTGACCGGGTAGGGTCTCGAGCCAAACCGGTCACCGTCTATGGCAGGATGTCTCAATAAATGGCATGCGCTGGTTTTTTGCCTGGCGCAGGCCATTCACACCGATACCTTCGCAGCCACAGCAGCGACTTTCCTGCTGGAAACCTCTGCGCCGGAAGGGTTTGATACACTAATCGAACCACAGCAGTTGCTGGCGGATCTCTACTATGGCGGCCGTTATATCGGCGCAGCGCAGATTACCGCTGACCCCACCCATATTCATTTCGACCAGCCCGAATTATTACTCCCGCATCTGCCAGAATTACTGGATAGAGCGGCGGTGCTGACGGCAATCAGCAAGCCTTTGCTCAAAAACTCGCAGTATTTATGTCGCACTACCCGGCAAAAGCACTGTGGCTACCTACTACCCGAACAGGTGGCCGTGATTTACGACGAGAGTCGCTATCGGCTCGACCTGTTTTTTTCCGCAGACCTATTGCCACAAGAAGCGGCTATTACCGATCCTTATCTCCCTGCATCTACCAGTGCGTTTTCGATTGTTCAAAACCTCAACGGCACCTGGAGTGGAGTGGAAAGTGATCGCGGAGGCAACAGCCACAGCGCAACTTTGAATGGTAATACTATCGTCAGTTTCGGCGAGGGCGCCCTACACGCCCGTTGGTCCGCCGCCACAGAGCAGCACAACCAAATTGGCGCACTGCATTGGTACAGGGATTACCGCGGAAAAGCCTACTCAGTTGGTTTATTACAACCCCAGGGAGGCTGGCACTATTTCGGCAGCCAAAACACACTGTATGGACTGGAGTTGCGCAGCTCACAGCTCAGTCGCACAGACACCAAACACCGGCAGGGTGCACCGCTTGAAATCAATATGCCGGTGCGCGGGCGCGTGGAAATTTATCGGGATAAGCGGCTGATTCACACGGAAATGCTGGAGGCCGGTAACCGCCTGCTTAATACCAGTACCCTGCCCCACGGCGCCTACGAAATAGAAGTGCGCACCTTTGATGAGATGGGCCGGGCATTGCACCGTCACATTGAATTTTTTACCAAGGATTCCCTGCTGCCCGCCCCTGGGGAGTGGTCCTGGAATTTTCACGCGGGGCAGCCTGCGCATTCCTTTAGTAATACGCAAATGCTGCCCAAGCGCTACGATGATTTGTTAGTGCAAGGATCTATTTCCCGCCGGCTCACCAGCAATCTGGGGCTCTTTGCTGCGGCGAGCTCTACGCGGGAGCAACAACTCTATGAACTCGGCACCCGCTGGGTAGGGCATTACTTTGAGATTTCGCCGAGCCTAGTGACCAGCGACGATGGACGCAGTGGCCACAGGATTCAAGCACTGCTGAAAACGCCTTTCGCCACACTGAGTGCCATTGATACCAGGCTGGATAACGCCACCATTTTTAATGAGCCGAATAGCCTACAGTTACTGCCCAGTGGTTATTCACAGCGCAGCCTGGCTGTGCAGAGTGGTCTATTTGGGGGGCAACTGGCTTTGCGTTTGCGCGAGCGGGATAGTTCCTACCATTTACTACCCGGAGAACAGGCCGATAGGCTGGAAAGTGCACGCAAACTCACCACGCTCTCTTTTAAGCGCAATATTTTCAAAAGCGCAAAGTGGCTCGGCAGCGCAACCCTCTCCTATAGTGAGGCCGACGAACATGAGTACACCGGCCTGGAAGTAGAATTCCGGCGGCGCTCCAAACACTGGCAGCACAGCGCAAATCTACATAGTGAACGCAGCAACCACAGTGGCCGTGAACAGCGGTTGGCCCTGCAAACCCGCTGGCACGATAGAGACTTATGGGCTGCGGAATTTGAGCAACAGCTTTCCGCGGAGAAAAGCACACAGACTCGCTACTTAGAAAGTCGCAGTTATCTCGCCGGCCATTTCGGTTATTTAAACAGCACCTTGGGTTTTAATAGCGATAACACCGGCAAAGCTTTCAATTACCTGGGCGGTTTCAGCACCAATTTGATTGCAACGGGGAATACCCTCGCCTGGGGCGGCGAGCGCACATTGGAAAGCGCAGTCATTATTGAAATTGATGGGAGTGATCAGCAGGATTTTGAAGTGTTAGTGGACGGCACCCGACGCGGTTATGCCAAGGGCGGTAAAAAATCTGTCATCAACTTACCCGCTTTTAAAAGTTATGACCTCTCTCTGCGTCCATTGGATAACGGTTTCTTCGATTACCGCGAGCAGAGTGAAACCTTTACCCTGTATCCCGGCAATGTGAACGCCACGACCTATCAAATAGAGCAACAGCGGCTCATTTTGGGGCGCCTTACCGATATGGGAGAGGGATTGCCAAACACCCGTCTTTCCATCGGCGGACACAGTACCACAACCGATCAGTACGGCGTATTCCAGCTGGAAATCAATACAAACCAGAAAAGCCTCCTCTCCCAGGAATTAACCTGGGATTTGTGCCGTGCCCCCATAAATATTCAGTCTGCCGGAGAGAATTGGTTGAATATCGGTACCATTGAACAATCCGAGGCAAGCTGCCAAGTTGAATACACCGCGGAGGTAATCGGTGCGCAACGTTAAAGACCTTCTCGGCAAACTCCTGTGGCTGAGTTTGCTTTTTCTGTCTTGCTATACACCGGCCCAGGCACAAAGTTGCTCCAGTAATGACAGCTTACGCACCTGCAACCTTGGTGGCACACACAGTCTGAATTACCAACCCAATACCAAGGAGATAGCCTTTACTTTGCGCAGCCGAAGCGCATTCAGTGGCCGCGCCTTCTCCTACTATGCAGAGCTTGCGCCTTTGAGTGGGAATAGCTTTACACTGACTGCCGACAATGGCGATATCCTGGATATATCCTTTACCCTAGACCCCAGCAATAGCGATGCCCAGTCGCTCACGCTCAACACTCTCGCAGGCCCTTTTAACGGTAGCCGCAACGATACCAACGCCTCTCTTTTAGTAGAAATTGACAACGCCAAAACCCCCTCCTCCAATCAATACACGGGAAGCTTCCAGTTAACCCTGGAGCAATACTTCCTTGTCTTCGTGACCGATAGCGAAACAGTAGACTTTGATATCATTTTGGAGGTGGAGCCAAACATTACCATTCGCCATCTGGGGGATGTTGACCTGAGTAATTCGGGTATCTCGTTTGGTCAGGCGATTGAGGGGCATGAAGATTTTTGTATAGGTGGTATTGGCTTTGATCGCTACAAGGTCAACCTATCTAGTGGTAATGGCAGTACGGGAGGGACTGGTACTCACCCCTTTGCTCTGCGCGGGGCCAGTGAGAGCATTCCGTATTCAATCAGTTTCTCTGATAATTTAAATAGCAATAACTCAAGTTTCCCAGGCAGCCAGGGTGACATTGCCGGCTCTTTTATCCGGCGTACCGATGAATCCTGTATCAATGAAAATGCCAGGGTCTATATCACCGTAGCCCCTTCCGACTGGGAGCAGGCCGGGGAGCCTATTTATACGGACGTACTAACTATTACGGTCAGTAGTCAATAGTTAACGGCTACCTCATTCGTTACACATTTTAAATAAACCCCGCCTGTTTAGCTTAAAATAAAGACACTTTTAAAACAGCTTAAAATCAGCAATCTAAACCTTCGCCACCAAAACGCCAACAACCTGAATACCGTATAAATACTCATTTAATAAAAATTACATCAAGTCATTGAGCACCTCAGCAATAAAATTGACATACCAAAAAAACTGCCTGCATCCCCAGCTAATTTAATTCTTGCATATCCCCACTTATAAACAACCAAGCAACCGTCACCCCTACCCACAAAGATAAAATAATCAATAAAAATGTCGCATAAAACCTTACAAGACACTCAATGCAACCAATTACAGAGCAAACCTAGAATAAATTACTATCCTTGCGGGGCCGCATAATGAATCGGCAAGAGTGCAACTCGGAACAAACAATAAAACTGGCAATAATAATTAGGATGCCAACTTTCCCTTAAAAGGATAAAAATATGAAAATAAATAATTTTAATCACGCCTTACTCGGCGGAACAATAGTCTGTCTAACTCTTGCAATATCGCCAGGATCTTTTGCCGTAGATGATACGGCGCTATCGGATATCTCTTTACAATTCACTGATGCTATTGATATCGCTGCTGTACAAAATGTACAGATTGTTGACCCTGCAACTGGTACAGATGCTAAAGCAATCGAAGATTTTTGTGTGGCTGGAATGGGCTTTAGTACATTTGAAATTCTCTTTGAGAGTGACAATGGTGTCGGTGTATTCGAACTTGTCGGTGGCGGAAATAAAGTTCCCTATCTTGTCGGGTATGATAATAGTACCGCTGGCATATTTACACCTATTATTGAAGGCACAGCCCTTACTGGGCAAGCTCTCAACGATATAGCCACCAGCTGTATTGGCATTGTGGACAATTCCCGCTTTGAGATCACCATTTTGAATGCGAGCTGGGAAAACGGCACTATTCTAAGTGGCGGTCCCTATACCGATGCACTAACAATAACGGTAACCTCTGAGTAATTGGTTCGGCGGCTGCATCCTAGATTCAGCCGCCAACAAGATACCCTAGATGCCCTATGACAATAAAATTTATCAAGTATTTTACTTACTCCTTCTGCATTCTCTTTGTTGTATCTAAAAGCGCGCTCGCAGAGATAGCAACCAAGCCACCGATTGAAACGAGCATCCCAAGTGGATTTGAGGACCTGAGTGGCCCACAAATTACGGGGGCTGACATCTACTACGGCGGCCAGTTAATCGGCGTGTCGGAAATCACCGTATTCCCGAAATATATAGAGTTTAATGATCCCATAGCTGTGTTTAATTTGCTCCCAGTCACGCTAGATTCCGAACGACTTAAAGAGCTCCTGCAACAGCCACAGAATAAAAATACACATCGAATATGCCACAATTTATCACAACCTGACTGCGGATATTTAACGCCTGAAGATTTCGCAGTAATTTATGACAATGACAATTACCGCCTCGATGTGTATTTTTCCCCCGACTTATTACCGCATCAAGAAGCGATCAGCGATCCTTACTTGCCAGCCTCGAGTAGCAAATTCTCCCTGGTGCAAAACCTAGGGGCAACTTGGTCAGGGACAAAGTCCGAAGGCATCGATAACAGCTATAGAGCAACCTTTAACGGCACCACCATTGCCGGGTATGGCGAGGGGGCTCTCCGCAGTGATTGGCACTTCTCGGACGAGCAGGGCACTCAGATTAGCAGCTTGCATTGGGCCAAGGATTTTCGCGGAAAAATCTACTCCGCGGGATTATTTCAACCACAGGGAAACTTCGGGTACTTTACACCTTCACAAACCATTTTTGGCGTAGAGTTTCGTAATTCAGACCACACCCGGACAGATATTTCGCATCAGCAAGGTGCTCTTATTGAAGTCAACATGCCTGTACGTGGGCGTGTGGAAATCTACCGGGAAAACCGCCTGATTCATAGTGAGTTGCTTAGCGCAGGCAATAAATTGCTCGATACATCAAACTTGCCCAGTGGCGCTTATGATATTGAGATTCGGACCTTTGATGAATCTGGCCGCCCCCTCACAAGCTTCTCAGAATTCTTTGCTAAAGATTTTTATCTGCCGGCCCCAGGAGAGTGGCACTGGAGCTTATTGGCGGGGATGCCCACAAAATCGAACAGCTATAGCGACCTGCCAAATTACTACAATGAAGGACTTCTACAAGCCTATTTAGGCCGCAGAGTCTCAGAAAATATCGCTTTATTCAGCGCAATTTCTGCCACTGAAAACCAGCAACTCCTGGAACTGGGAACCCGTTGGATAGGTGCACAACTCGAACTCTCACCGAATGTTTTAATAGGCTCAAAAGGACAGCATGGCTACAGGATTGACGCGCGTCTCAGAACGCCACTCTTTACATTAAATGCCTCAACGGCGGACACCAACAAAGAAGACTCCTATGACTTCTCTGAATACGCATTGCTTCGCAATGGCTTGTCCTACAGAAGCGTAGGTATTCAAAGTCAATTTTATGGTGGGAGTCTTGCCTTTAGATACAGCAAAAGAAACCGTACAAATATTTTCTATGCCGACACCTCATCACTAGAGAATATCACGCGCAGTAATCGCAAACTTGCCACCCTTTCTTACCAGCGCACAATTTTGAAAAAAAATAATTGGTTCGGAGATATTACTTTTTCGTACAACGAAGCAGACAGTGAAAAATATTCAAGTATTGATTTTCAACTTCGACATCAAACTAACCAGTGGCAACACCTCGCCAACGTTCGCAGAGAATTTGGCGACAACCCGAGTAATGATCCCCGTAGATTCAGCCTTGACAGCAAATGGAATGATCGTGAACTTTGGGCCGCCGAAGTAGAGCAAGCCTTGGGAGTAGAATCCACAAAAAATGGCTACTATCTAGAAAGCCGTAGCCGCCTGTCAGGCCACCAGGGTTTTATTCACTCATCAATCAGCCTGAGCGATGAAAACAACAACCGTACAACCAATTATCTCGGCAGTTTCAGCACAAACCTTATTACCGCAGGAAAGCAGTTTGCCTGGGGAGGGGAGAGATCTCTGGAAAGTGCCATTATCGTTGATATCGATGGCAGTAAAGATAAGGATTTTGAAGTTCTCGTGAATAACTCACGCCGTGGTTATGCCAAAGGCGGTAAAAAATCCGTAATTAACCTCCCACCTTTTCGCAGTTACGATATCACTTTACGGCCTCTTGACGATGGTTTTTATGAATACAAGGAAAAAAGTCAGTTTGTCACACTATATCCAGGAAATGTGACCGAGGCCAATTATATCATCCAACCACTGTACGTAATAATGGGAAGGTTAACGTCTTTTGGCAACGGCATTCCAGACACATTAGTTACCATCGACAGCCACCGAGTAACAACTGACAGATTCGGCGTGTTTCAATTAGAAATCCCCATTGACATTAACGGGTATTCCAACCTAGAGGTTAAGTGGCTTAACTGCAGTATTGATGTTCAGGTAGAAGACTCTGGGGAAAACTGGATCAATCTTGGCACACTGCAACAATCCGATGCTTATTGCCTACCCCCCTTCAAAGTAAGCAAAAAATAATGAAAAACATTAAAAAACGGTATCAAAGAATTTCCCAAACTTGGATACATACCTTCGCAGGCGTGATATTAATGCAGCCCTTTGAAGCCCTGGCCGTTTGCACGGGAAATACCCAACTACGAACCTGCAATCTACAGGGCAGCCATACGATCAACTATGAAGCTAGCAGGAAAGATGTGGATTTTACCTTACGCAGCAATAGTGGTGGTCATGCGCAACCGTTTGCGATTAAGGTTGAACATGCCAGCGGGGGCAACTTTCGTTTGCTTTCTGACAGCGGTGAAGAGCTGGAAGTAAATCTCACTTTTTCTTACAGGAGTAGATCCTCCACTCCATTATACCCGGGCCAATTTAGCCAACAATTTCCAGGAAATCTCAACGACATAAATAGTCTACTGAGTGTTAACGTTGATCCGTCCTCCCCCATAACTTCCAGTTATTACCACGGAACCTTTCAAATGGAGGTTATGCAGTATTTGAACACCTCCTCAGAGATTTCTCAAACCGTGAATTTTGATATTGAACTAGAGGTTAAGCCAAGCATTAAAATTCGAAATCTCGGCAATATTTATATTAATGGTTCTCACTTCCATCCAGGCCAAGATATTATGGGCTATGAAGATTTCTGTGTGGATGGTAAAGGTTTTAGTAGTTACCTGGTGAGCTTGTCCAGTAGAAATGGGATTTCCTCAGATTTCAAAGGAACAACCATGTTTCAACTCAGCAACCCCATGGACAGCCTCCCATACGCTGCATCTTTTACCGATGATATGAATCAAACTAAAAGTACCCGAACACTCAATTCAGGGCATACTCGGGCCACCCTTACGAATAACCACCGGCCAGGCGCCTGCCTAACAGACAACGCTAGACTCATTGTCTCTATTCCAGCCGGCAGCTGGGAACAGGCACGTGGCTCCTACTATACTGATGTTTTAACCGTGACAGTGACCAGCCAGTAACGCCAATCAGGAAAAAAGAAAAGGGGTTAAGGCCTGCACTATTCATGGGAAGGTTAAGCATTTTTAGCTAACACTGGCTATAAACCCTAAAAACCTAAAAAAGAGCATCCAGCCTTCCAGAATCCATAAATCCAAACATACCCCAAAATGGCCATAGCAACCTGTGAAGGCAAGTGGGTATTTACCTAGCTGTCACAGACATAACCTGTCACCGTAGAGAAAGCAATTACTCCCTTAGGGGCATCGCTATAAGGTTTCGCCTTGATATCCGTTAGCGCCAATTTAGGAGAGTTTCAGAGCAATAAAACTGAGGGGAATTAATATGAGAACTGCCTTTAAAGGATACTAAAAGGGCCATGGATGTGACGGTACCGCAAGACAGAATTGCAATGCCTTGCGGTATATCCCCATACTTATCCCTCTAGAGGGAAGCGGATTCTTTCACTTTTTTGTCCACGCAGTAATACTTCAAGCTCACCTTTGGCCGGCACATCGGCCACCTCGATACTGGTACCAGCATACAGCCGCCCTGAAGTTTCTATTTTTTCGCATTCTGTTTCAGAAAAACAATGACGCACCTCAACAACTTCGACATTAATATTGCCCTTATTGGTGAGATGATAAGTACCGCCGTCCTCTAATAATCCAACCTTGTAAGCTCCGTCCTCTGGCTGGACAAATACCAGCGCCTGATAGGCTACAAGAATTTTCAATGCGGTTTGCTCGGCTTTAATTTCACCGACTACTGGTCTAAAGGTCACCCGATAGACCTTTTCCTCATCCAGATTGCGATCGAGGGCCATAAAACGGAAGCGCTTTCGCTCACCAGGGCTTAACACAGCCTTTGCGGGGCTCACCAGTAGCTTGAATTCATCGGGGTTTATCACCCTGATTCTCTCTTCATTCTCCCGACCGGGATTGTCCACACGGAAAATTTCCGTTTTTACATAAAGCGGCTCTTCATCCGGATTACTGACGACGATATCATCCCTTGAACTGGGACCATCTTCCAAATAGAGAACAATTTTATCCACCGACATAGCGGCCATTGCTGGCTGGACAACCAGCAATATAAAGACAATAAATAGCTTTTTCATAAGTAACCGAGTAATTTTAGAGGTTCTTATTCGAAATACGTTATTACGCTTAGACGAAAATGGCGACTGTTTAAACTTGCATAGGAATTCATGTGCAAGATAGTTATTCTGCGCTAATTATCAACTCTGAAACTCCTTTGGTATCCAGTTCAGATAAGCACCCCTGTGCACCCAAATCGAAAGCTTGCGCACTGTTACTGAGTTTCTGCTTCAAAATCGACACACTGATGTGCTGGGTCGGTACATTTTGTAGACAGAAGTCATGTTGATTGCCAGCCTCAGCCTGCCTCCAAGTTGTTTTCGACGGAAAAATTAACATAATTTGTGCCGTAGCTGTGGCTGAACTATTAGCGGCAGCTGTATTCCCTGCAAAAATACAAGTGAAACACCCAACAAGGAAAATCACTATCAATCGAATACTGGCCATAGGCGCCTCACACCTCTTTACAATACGGAAAACTACATCCGTACAGACTACAAATGGGCGATCCACTCTAATTTTAGCAATGGAAGTGCACGCTGCCACTTGGGCAGCCAGAAAGAACCGCTAAATAGGCCCGGGTAGCCCTGCGGGCATTTCAAGCAGATCTCTATCGGGCACTGTGGATCGCACAAAACCTCCGCCCTTTACGAGAGCTACCGCACAGTGACTTCAGCCCGCAGGCCTCATCCGGCGAGGACTCTAAAGATTTCACTCATCTAAGGGGAAGCTTCATTCGCCTCCAACTTTCACCCCCACTCCACTTGCAACAGCCCCGCCAAGGTCTATTTTTCCTGTAAGCCCCGGTTCCACCCTGGGCCGATTGAGCCTTGGGTTACTGAGCGCCAAGCGCCCATATCCAGCCAACAATAACGCCTGCTTTCCGGATTTTATTCACATGCTAATCGCACACCGAGGCGACAAAACCCGCCACCCGGAGAATACGATCGCCGCCTTCGAGGCTGCCCACAACCTGGGCGCCTGTGCTATCCAGTGCGATGTTCGCTTTAGCCTTGACGGCACCCCCTGGTGCTTTCACAGCGATACCCTGTCTCTGCCCAGCGATAAGCGCCAACACTTTTTCCACGAGCTGAGGGATTCGCAACTCAATCGCCAACCGATTGATTCTTTTTTGCAGCTCGTGGATTGGGCCAGCTGTCACCGGCACCTGGATTGGTTTGTGGGTATTTCCGCAGCCAATATCGCTAACATCGGCTTTACCAAAGCGGTGCAGAAGCTCTTGGAGCAAATGCGCAATGAGCGCGAGTCCTTTGCCCTGCTCACACAGGATTGCCGCAGTCTCCGCGCCGCCCGCAATATGGGCTGGGATCGCGTGGCACTGCAAATCAGTAACGTGCCCCGCTGCCTATCGGCCGATATCGTCACGCTTGCCCCGGAGTACCTCCTGATTCGCGACAGTTTTGTCGACTGCGAGGAACTACCGCCCGGCCCCTGGCAGTGGGTTGTCTACGAAATAAACTCCACCGAGGAGGCCGTACTTTGGCGCCGCCGCGGTGCTCACCATATTCTCACCGGTAATCTGCCTTTGCTGATGCGCTCTCGGGAAGCCAGTGATGTCTACGGATTTTGATGTTCTGGTAGTTGGCGCGGGAATTCTCGGCGCCGGTACCGCCGAGGCCCTGGCCAAGGCCCGTCACTCGGTCGTCATACTGGAACAACAGGGTATCGCCGCAGCGACTTCCTCACGCTCCTCCAAACTTATCCACGGCGGCTTGCGCTACCTGGAGAGTGGGCAGTTTAGTCTCGTCTACGAATGCCTGCGCGAGCGCAGCTGGCTACTGGAAAACAAACCCCAGCTGGTGCGCATGGTGCCTTTTTATATACCCGTCTACCGCCACAGCAAGCGGCCGCCGTGGATGGTCAGGCTGGGGCTCAGCCTTTACGCCCTGCTCTCTGGTATTGGCAGTGAGGCCTCGCGCTTTCGCGCTTTGTCCAAATCCGAGTGGGATACATTGCCAGGCCTGAAAAGGGAGGACCTACTCGCGGTATTTCGCTACTTCGATGCACAAACAGATGACGCCGCCTTAACCCGCGACGTCGTTGCATCCGCCATCGCTCACGGCGCACAAATTATCTGTCCGGGCAGCCTGGTGGGTGCGGAACTCACCGAAGAGGGAGTACGGGTTGACTACGTAGCCGACGGTAAGCTCAACACCTTGCACACCCGCGCTCTGGTCAACTGCAGCGGTCCCTGGGTGGCCACCACCAATGCGCGCTGCTCACCCCCAGTGTCCCTGCCCCCCATCGATCTCGTAGCCGGCACGCACATACTGCTGCCACTGTCTCTGGGCAATAAGATTTTCTATGTTGAGGCGGAAGACAATCGTGCAGTTTTCGTGATGCCCTGGCAGGATAAGACCCTAGTAGGTACGACCGAGCGCCCCTTCTGCGGCGATCCTCGGGAGGTCGCTCCCACAGTCGAAGAGGAAGCTTACCTACTGCGCACCGTACAGCAGCACTTTACCCAAACCCGCGGCCTGCGGGCCGAGGATATTTGCGAAAGTTATGCCGGGCTGCGCGTCCTGCCAGAAGCGGAGAAGAGCCCATTTGCCCGCTCGCGGGAATCTATGATTTGCTGCGACAATGAACGCCGGCCGCGTATCCTCGCCGTTGCCGGCGGCAAGCTCACCAGCTACCGTGCCACCGCGCGCAAACTGGCGAAAAAACTACAGGCTACCTTGCGAGAAAAAGGCCCTTCGCGCAAAAATCCTCCACCGAGCAGTAGCCCTACCAGCGCCTCGGAAAGAGAGCGCAACCTGTAACATTCCCCGCAGCCCCCTCGAATTTCACGACACTGATATATATCTTCCTTAGGGTCTGGGTTTTACATCCCATATAATGCCCGGCTACTCTGATTTTATGACTTATTTTTACACGTAGTTTATGTCCCAATACAGCCCCCACCGCTTTTGTACTGCCCCTCTTCTCGATTGGAGTGACCGCCACTGTCGGTATCTGTGGCGCCTAATGAGCAAGCGTGCGCACCTGTACACGGAGATGGTGACCACTGGGGCGATATTGCACGGGGATCGCGAGCGCCACCTGCAGTTCGATGCCGCCGAGCTGCCCGTTGCATTGCAACTTGGCGGTAGCGATCCGCGCGAACTGGCGGAATGTGCCCGTATCGCCGAGGAGTGGGGCTACGCAGAAATCAACCTGAATTGCGGCTGTCCCAGCGACCGCGTGCAATCCGGCCGTTTTGGCGCCTGCTTAATGGCGGAGCCCGAAATCGTGGCCGTGGGCCTGAGTGCTATGCGCGATGCCGTCTCGATTCCAGTCACCGTCAAACACCGTATCGGTATTGACGATATGGAGGACTATCCCGGCCTGACCCGTTTTATCGAGGCCCAGGAAGCCATTGGAACTGAAACGTTTATCGTACATGCGCGCAAGGCTTGGCTGCAGGGCCTCAGCCCAAAGGAAAACCGCGAAATCCCACCGCTCAATTACGACATGGTTTACCAATTGAAAAGGGATTACCCGCAGTTACAAATTGTTATTAACGGCGGCATCCAATCGCTAGAGGAGTGCCGACAACATTTGCAACAGGTGGACGGTGTTATGCTGGGGCGCGCGGCCTACCAGACCCCGGCGATTCTGTCACAAGTCGATCGCGAATTATTTGGGGAGAATGAGGGGCCGGATGCCGCGGAAGTTGTCGCGCAAATGCTGCCCTACATCGAGCGGGAACTGAGTCGTGGCCAGCGCCTCAATCATATTACCCGGCATATGCTCGGGCTCTTTCAGGGGCTGCCTGGAGCGCGTAGATTCCGACGTCATCTCAGTGAGAATGCACACAAGAAAGACGCGGGGCCAGAAGTTGTGGAACAAGCTTTATCACTGGTCACCCAGGCAGCTTAGGCAAGGCCCAGAGTTTCAGCTGAAAGGAAGCCAACAATTACCGAGGGATTCGCTATGAATAAACTGGAACAACTCAAACAACGCAGCCAAGTGGTGGCCGACACAGGTGATATTGATGCCATTCGCCGCTACCGCCCACAGGATGCCACCACTAATCCCTCCCTGCTTTATAAGGCCGCCCAGCTCCCCCAGTACAAAGGCCTGATCCGAGAATCCCTGGATTGGGCTGCGCACCACCAAGGCAGCGCCAGCCCTACCGAAACGGCCCGCTTGGCCACGATCAAACTGGCCGTTGCTATCGGCAGCGAGATATTGCAGTTAATTCCAGGTGTGGTCTCCACGGAAGTGGATGCACGCCTTTCTTTTGATACACGCGCCACTATTGACTATGCTCGACACCTTATCGCGCTCTATGAGCATGCGGGCATAGCGCGCGAGCGGGTACTGATCAAGATTGCCGCCACCTGGGAAGGCATCGCCGCCGCTGAGATCCTGGAACGGGAGGGGATTCACTGTAATCTGACGCTGTTGTTCAGCCTGAGCCAGGCTATCGCCTGCGCCGAAGCCGGGGTCACCCTAATATCCCCATTTGTCGGCCGTATTCTCGATTGGCATCTGGCCAATGGAGACCGCAAGGCTTTCAGCGGTGAAGAGGACCCCGGCGTACTCTCCGTGCGCAATATTTACCACTATTACAAATCACGCGGCTACAACACGGTTGTGATGGGAGCCAGTTTTCGCAATACCGCAGAAATCGAAGCGCTGGCAGGATGTGATCGACTGACGATCAGCCCACAACTGCTTCAATCCCTGGAAGAGAGCGAGGGCTTACTGGTCGGCGGGCTTCCCACGGTCAACGAGCCGCTACCACGCCCGGAAGGACGACTTGGCGAGGCGACATTCCGCTATCTGCAGAACAGCGATGCCATGGCCACCGAAAAGCTCGCCGAGGGCATTCGCAATTTTGTCAAAGATCAAGAGCGGCTCGAAATGCTTCTGCAGAGCCAAGTAATGGGACACCGGGAAACTGATGCTGCAACAAATCCGTAAGCTGTTTGAACAGATTGGCAACAGTGCCGATGTTGAAATGCACGATGAAAAAGACGTGCGTATGATCAGTGCTGCCCTACTGGTTGAGGTGGCAACGGTGGATCAAAAGCTCGACCAGCGCGAGCGCGATACCCTGATTGAATTGCTGCGCCAGCACTACGCACTGGAAAACCAAGATGCCACAGAGATCATCGATGAGGCTATTGGGCAGCGCGAACGCGCCACTTCCCTGTTTGAATTCACCCAAGCGGTCAACGACCAGTTCAATGAGCGGGACAAATATCTGCTGGTGCGGCAAATGTGGCAGGTGGCCTTTTCCGATGATGTTATCGAGGCTTTCGAAGAACACCTTATTCGCCGAGTCTCCGAATTAATCTACCTACCCCACGGGCTGTTTACACGCGCGCGGGCCGAAGCTCGGGATATGCGCGGTAACTGAAACACTGAATCGGTACAATATTAAAGTGGCGTGGTGGGAGTCTTTCTTAGACGCGCGGGTTTTAGTGTAGGCGCGCAGAGGGTTTGCCGTGGGGCTCGCATTCCCGCTCCAGGGTATGGACCAAATCACGAAAGGTTTCCGCATTCTGCTCGTTCATGCTCATCAACACCCGGTGAGCTTCCAGCACTTTTTCCCGCGCGGCGCATTCGTCGGGCGTTTGGCAAACCAGTGGCTGTGTCTCCACAGAAAATTTGCACTGTTCGTCGCTGATCTCCATCAGGGTGTCGAACCCCATCGCATCCAGCAGGTGCCAAATGCCTTTATTGGCAAGGAAAACCAGAGGTTTTTGGCAACCGCGTTCCCGTGCGCGAATAGCTATCTTAGCCATCAACCCGAGAGTCGTGCTGTCGACACCCTCCGCTGTGTGGAGGTCGAAAGCCACGCCGGCGAAGTCACTTCGCGCAAACATATTGTCGATAAAACTATCGAACGAAGTGCATAGGTTGAGCCTGACATCACCCATCAACTTGATGATATAAACGCCTTCGTGGGCGCCAACCATAATTTGCCCGGACTGCATAACAACCCCTGGCTCACCCGCACACACTTAGAGGATGGAAGTGCGCTTAGATGGCTAAAGTTCACTGGTAGGGCACAAACGCTTTTGGCGGTTTTGCCGCCTCGGCACTTTTGTGCATAAAGTGGGCGGAGCTTACTCCTGACCGCATGGACTGACAAGGGCGCTAGGGCATGAAATTCGACTACTTGGTCGACAAAGAACAGGCCCTATCCACGGGTGAGGGTGAGAATCGTAATATCGTCGGGCAACGCGCCAAAAGTATCTACTTTCAGGCTTTCACACAGCATATCCAGTTCACCATCCGCAGCGGCAATCAACTGTAATAGCCGATCCTCTTTTTCCAATAAATCCCCTTCGAGCAGCTCCAGAACACCATCGGAACAGGCTACCAGTCGCCAACTGGCGGGAAGCTCCGCGCGCATTACCTGCCAGTCACCTCGCTCAAAAATCCCCAGAGGCCGTCCCTTGCCCGGCAGCCAGTCAGCCCCCGCGGCACTGGCGAGCGCCGGCATGGGAATCTGCCCTGCAACCGCGTAGTGCAGCTGGCTCGCGGCGGTATCCACCACACCGACAAACATACTGGCATGTTTGCCCATGCCGGTGGATAAAAGCTCGCGGTTTATCAGCTCCAGTACCTCCAAAAGGTCTGTGCCGAGCGACTCCAGCTGGGAAAACAGCGGGCGCTCGCGCAAGCGGTGCATGATGGTATTTTTGATTAGTGCAGTGACTAACGCGGAGGACACACCATGGCCGGAGACATCCACCAGGTAAAAAGCCACAAAGCGCTCGCCAAACAGGCCGTAGTCAACGAAGTCACCACTGAGGTACAGAGAGGGGACCAGGCGATAGGCAACGGCGATGCCGCCGGGGTAAACATAGGGGCTGCGGGGCAACAGGTGCTGTTGCAACAAGCGGCCGGCCTCTTGATCCCGCCGCAACAGCTCAATATGGTCGCGCAGCTCGCTGTTGCGCTCCTCCAAGGCCTTGCGGTATTGAATATTCTGCTGGGCGAGGTTTTCCTCTCCGGTGATACGGCAGATCACACTGTCGATCAGTGCGGCCTGCTGAATAGGCTTTATCAGAAAGTCACAGGCGCCCAGGCGCATGGCCTGTAGCACTTGGTGTAACTCGCCGCTATCGGCAATCATTAAAACCGCAGTACCCGGAGAGAGATGCTTGATTTTGCGCAGTACTTCCAGCCCGTCCATATCGGGCAGAAGCAGATCCACGACCACCAGCTGGAAAAGTTCGGGGGAGAATTGCTCGATGCCCTGCTGGCCGCTGTCGGCTACAGCGACCGACAGCCCCTGACGCGAAAGCGCTCCGCGCAAGAAGTTGCGGGAGCACTCATCATCGGTCAGTAGCAGGCTACTGGGGCCGGCCACGGTAGGCCCTTATAGAAGAGGGTTTAACTCGCTGATGCTCAGTAGTCACTAGACTCTTCGACTTCACCCTGATCGATGGCCTCAGCGGCTTCGGTCTCGGTGTCCACATCCACTTCACCATTCACGATGAGGAAGTCGCGGCGCTGTAGGTAAGCATCGCGCAGCAATACATAGCGATCCCCCTGCAGCAGAGATTCCGCCTTTAACAGGCTGGCGCGGCTCTGGATAATGTCGGTTGCTTTAAGGGTATAGCGGGTGGCATCGTGATCCACATAACTCAAGGGATTGGTGTAGTAATCCACAACTCTGGCCGGGGTATCCCGCACAGTAGAGGGGCCCAGTAATGGCAACACCAGATAGGGACCCGAAGGTACGCCCCAAACCGCGAGGGTTTGCCCAAAGTCTTCGCCGTCTCCCCTCTCCAACCCCATATGCTTGGCGACATCGAAAAGGCCGGCGATACCAATAGTGGTATTAATCAGCAAGCGGCCCGCATCGTTCCCAGCCTGACCCAAGTTGCCTTGCAACACACCGTTAAAAGTATTGGACACTTCACCCAGGTTACTAAAAAAGTTACTGACACCCTGCTGCATAAAGATCGGGGTAATCTGCCGATAACTCACCGCAGCCGGCTTCAGGACATAGCGATCCGCACCATCATTAAAGCTGAATATTGCACGGTTGAAGCCTTCCCAGGGATCGCGCAGGGCAAAGTTTGCCCCTTCTTCCCCACCAAATTCATCCGCGGGATCAAAACCGTATTCATCCTCCAGTGACCCACTTCCATCACCGGTGGCCGTATTCTGTTCAACAGGCTCAGACTGGATTGAAACTGCGGGGGTGGCCGCCGCTCCAAATGGATCTTGTTGCGCCAAAGCGCCCAACGGGGAAGCGGCCAGTATCGCGGCCATCAACCAGGGCGATAAATCTCTGCGTCCTAGCAAAACCCTGCTCCTCTTTTAACAAAAATTAAGGCCAAGGATTCTAACGCCCTCGCAAACTGTAAACCACCCTCGGCAGCATAGCATCTGGGATTCGTCAAAGATGAGGCAGTTTCAGGCAAGTACACGCCGTCACCAAAAAGCAATTTGCGCCAAAAAATGGAATGCCGAGGACGTTTACCCGATACTCTGGTGCCGCAACCCGGCAATCACACCTTTATCCAATAGCTTTTTCAGTAACTCTCCCCCAAACCCATAGAGGGTTTCTCGGTCGACTTGAGGCAGCTCCGTGGCAATCTGTCCCAGCAGTTGCTCCCCTGTACTCTCCCCTTCAGAGGCCAACTGTAACAGGCGCGCAGTCACCGCATTGATCTCCATAAAGTTGACCTCTTCGTCGAGGCCGCGGTAGACCAGCAAAAAGGTGGGCGATTCTGCCGGCTCCTGTGGTTGAAAGTCGGGGCCGATACGATGCACCGGGTAGCTGTAGCTGAGACTCCACACCAGCGGTGAGACCACCGGCACAGAAGTCAGCAGATCCCCCTGTCGATCCAAGCCAGTGGGTATTTCCTCAGTACTTACGTCCAGGGCCAGCTCCACCCACTCGTAGTGGGCCAACTCCAATAAAAATGGGGGATCACCTTTCCGGTGGCCCCGCTCATGTTGCAGATAGGTGAGAAATTCCTCACTAATCTGCAGGAAGTAAGGGCTCTCTGCGCTATGGCTCTGGACAAAATCCCGCACCATTGCGTGCCAGTATTCATCGCTGTAGAGACTGCGCAATACAGGAAAACCACTGGCAATAAATGATTCGATATTGTTGTAAATTAAGTCCCGGTATATAGCCACGCGCCGGTCTTCAATGTCCCTAGGTGCTGCGATGTGTTCGGGGGCCCGTAAGTGGGCGACAAAGTCCCGTTGCAGTCCCTGGAATCTGGCAGTTTTATCGGCGACTGAGGACATAGGGTTCTTCTACTTGGTAGCTGGCCTGGGTACGCTTGATCTGCTGAACCTCTTCGAGCAGTTGTGGCATGGGCGGAATATTAAAGTCACGCTCCAGCAGTGTGGGCATAACACCGTGAATTTCGTAGGCTTTATCCAAAAGCTGCCACACTGGATCAATCACCGCGGCACCATGCGTATCCACTTTCAGGTCATCCGCTTCATCGTAATGCCCCGCCACATGCACATAACGCATTCGCTCAGAGGGGAGCGAACACAGAAATTCGAGGGGATCATAGCGGTGGTTGATTGAGTTCACATAAATATTGTTGACGTCCAATAAAAGATCGCAGTCCGCCTCCTGCAACACGGCTTGCAAAAATGCCAACTCACTCATTTCCTGACCTGGAGCGGCATAATAGGAAACATTCTCCATGGCAATGCGCTGTTCCAGGGTGTCCTGTACCATACGAATCCGCTCGGCGACATACATCACCGCTTCCTCCGTAAAGGGGATCGGCAATAAATCGTAAAGATGCCCCTGGTCCGAGCAGTAGCTCAAATGTTCACTGTAAAGACGAATATCGTGCTCGCGAATAAATTGCTTAATAGAAGCGAGCAGTTCCATATCCAGCGGGTCTGACGAGCCGATGGAGAGAGACAAACCGTGCAAAATAAATGGATGCCGCTCGCTCAGCTGGCGAAACCAGCGGCCATAGCGACCACCAACACCGATCCAGTTTTCCGGTGCCACCTCGAAAAAATCCACCGCATTCGATGACAGATCCTCTCCCATCATAGAGCGACGCAGTCCGAGACCGGCCCCCTCCACTGAATAATTGCGCACCACGATTTGCCTCTGTTACTTATGGAAAGAGCTAGGGCGGTACTTTATGCCGTACCGCCCAAGTCGTGCGGGACGGAATATTAATTACCGCATTTCCCTTCGCCGCACTTACCTTCTTTCTTCTTACCTTCGCCGCATTTCCCTTCGCCGCACTTACCTTCTTTCTTCTTGCCTTCGCCGCACTTACCCTCTTTCTTCTTGCCTTCGCCGCACTTACCTTCTTTATCCTTATCCTTGTGATCGTGATCGGCCAATGCCAGGTTGTAGCCAGAGTTCAGCTCTTCAGCGGCAAACGGGTTGGCGTCGCTATTGGCTGCAGACACATTCATAGCCGCAGTGGCAATAAAAGCCGCACCAACAGCAGCCGCAACCGGGGAAAGATGTTTCTTGTTCATAAAAAATCTCCTAACTAATACCCTGTGTAATAAAAACCTTTAAGACTTTTTCTAGATCCGGCGACAGTATAATGAAACCGGGTGAGAAACCGTCATTTAGTGAACCCAGCCCATAGCACACGCACTAACGCTCTGCGCCTTTCGCCGACTCTACATTGATCTGTCGGGCCAGAGAGAGGGATCTTACACAAGGCGCCCTACTTTTTTTGTGATCTGCGCCCACTGGTCCATCAACCCAGCCGCACCTTGCCATCAACCTCGGTCCACAGCTTGTGTAGGCGCTTGGCTGAGACTGGCATTAGCGTCTTGAGTGTTTGCGCAAATAAGCTCACACGGAATTCTTCCAACATCCAGCGGTACTCCGCCAGGGCCGGCTCTGAAGCCAATTCCCTATTTGAGAACTTCTCTGCTTGATCGCTGTAGGGTTCGGCCGCCTTGTGGTACTCCACTTGCAGTTTGCGGTCCCGATTGGGATCGAGAGCGGCCTTTTCAAGGCGCAGTGCGATCGCCTTCAAATAGCGGCTATACTGACGCAGCCACTCCAGCGGCGTATCGAATAAGAATCCCCGGTAGAAGAGCCCGGTTAGCTGCTGCTGGATATCCCCCACAGCCATGGCGACCGCCAGATTTTTTTGTTGCTTAATCTGTTTGCGCAGAGGGACTAACTGCCCCAAGGCTTTGACCAACAAGTTTCCCATCTCCTGGGCCGCACCCACCAACTCGCCATCGTTCTGAAGCGCAGAGAGGAATTCAATCTCGGTACGCGGCCAGTTTTCATCCGGCCAGAAGACTTCGCGCACGGCGGCCATCAGAATATCGTCTGCCACCTCCTCACGCCGGCCCAGGTCTGCAGCCGATAAACCCAACTCTTTACCGCGCAATAGCTCTTTGCGCAGGTATTTCACTTTTTCCGGTAAGTGCAGTAGGGCCAGACGGCAAATACCGGCACGGCTCACCCTGCGCGCCTCGGCGGGGTTATCCAGCAACTTCAGGGAGACACTATCCTTGCCCTCCACCAGCGCCGGATAAGCCCGCACTTTAAGACCGCCCTGGTCGAGGGTATGGGTTTCCGGTAGCTCGCCAAAATCCCAATGGATAATACCGTCGCGCTCAAAACTGTCGCCAGCATCGGCCAGGCCCTGCTGTACCCGATCGCGATAGCGCGCCTGCAACAGGGCAAGATCGCGATCCTGGTCGAGCAGCTTGCCCGCCTCATCCATTACCTGAATATTGACGCGATAGAAATCTTCCAGGGACTGCTCGGCGGACTCCCAAACGCTATCGGGTAACTGCTGGGCGGTCTGGCGCTGCAGTTCCAGGGCCAGGGATTGCCACAAGGGCGTATTGTCCGTACGCAGCTTGGGCAGAGCCCTGTCGACTGCCGCCGGAACTGGAACAAAATATTTGCGCCACTGCTTGGGCAGGGCTTTTAACAGGGCGATGCATTTATCGCGCAATATACCCGGCACCAGCCAGGACAAGCGCGCGGCGGGCACCTGGTGCAAAGCGCCCACAGGCACCTGAATACTCACACCGTCATCCACACTACCCGGCTCAAAATGGTAGCTGAGAGGATAAACAACCCCTCCCGCCTGTAACTCATCGGGAAATTGGGCCTCGCCCACATGGTCCGCACTCTGCTGCATGAGCAACTCACGGGGCATAAACAGCAACTGGGGATCGCTGGACTCCACGTCCTTACGCCAGTGTTCAAAACCTGCCAAATTCACAATATCTGCGGGCAAGCGCTCATCGAAAAAGCGATAGATCACTTCGTCATCCACCAGAATATCCCGGCGGCGGGACTTGGCTTCCAGCTCTTCCAGTGACTGCAGAAGATCGGTGTAATGCTTGTAGAAACGGCCTTTTCCACGATAGCGCTGCTCTACCAACGCCTGGCGAATAAATACTTCACGTGCAACTTTTGGGTCCAGTTTGCCGTAGGGAATACGGCGTTTTTCCACCAGGACCAAGCCGTAAAGTGAGACCTTCTCGAAAGCCATCACCTGACCGGAGCGGGCATCGTAGTGGGGTTCGAAATAATTGCGTTTGACCAAATGCTGTGCTGCGGCCAGCACCCATTCCGGCTCTATTTTGGCAACGGTGTGGGCAAACAGGCGGCTGGTTTCCAGTAGCTGGGCGGAAACCACCCATCGCGGCGGCTTCTTAAACTGGCCGGAACCCGGAAAAATATGGAAGCGGCGATTGCGACAACCGTTAAATTCTTTATTTTCATCGCGTACGCCAATATTGCCGAGCATGCCCATAACAATGCCCCGGTGCACGGCCTCATACTCCGCCGGTTCTTTATTTTCCTTCACATCCAGATCGCGACAGGCCACCCGCAACTGGTGATGAATATCCCTCCACTCGCGCATACGCAGCCAGGATAGATAGTTTTTCTGGCACCACTTGCGCAGCTGATTTTGGCTCAGTTCCTGGCGCTGAGTTTCAAAGGCATCCCACAGCTGAACATAAGACAGAAAATCCGATTGCTCGTGTTGCCATTGACGATGTTTTTCATCGGCGGCCTGACGTTTTTCCGCCGGCCGTTCCCGTGGATCCTGCACAGCCAGGGCGGCGACAATAATTAACAACTCGCGCGCACTGCCTTTATCGGCCCCGGCCAGCAACATCCGGCTCAAACGCGGGTCCAGTGGCAATCGCGACAGAGCCCGCCCAAGCTTAGTCACCTTGCCCTGAGCATCCACCGCCAGCAATTCCTCCAATAGCTTGTAGCCGTCATTAATCAGGCGTGGATCGGGTGGGTCGACAAAGGGGAAGTCGCGAATATCGCCGATACGCAGTTGCAACATTTGCAGGATTACTGCGGCCAGGTTGGTACGCAGGATTTCCGCATCGGTAAATTCCGGGCGCTGCTCATAATCGCGCTCTTCATAAAGGCGGATACACACACCCGCGCTGACACGACCGCAGCGGCCGGCACGCTGATTGGCGCTGGCCTGAGAAACCGGCTCTATCGGCAACCGCTGAATTTTGCTGCGATAGCTGTAGCGGCTGATGCGCGCAGTACCCGGATCAATCACATAGCGAATGCCCGGCACAGTAATCGAGGTCTCCGCCACATTCGTGGCCAGTACAATACGGCGACCTTTATGGCCGTGAAAAACCTTGGCTTGTTCGGCCAGGCTCAAACGGGCATACAGAGGGAGAACTTCCAGCTGCGCAATCTGTGCATCGCGCAGGGCCTTGGCACATTCACGGATTTCCCGTTCGCCGCTCATAAATACCAGTATGTCACCACCGCGCCGGCTACTGGATTTTTCTTCGTGTAGGAGTTCCTCCACGGTAGCCACCACCTGCTCATTCAGATCCGCATCGCTGTCTGCGGCGGGTCGGTAGTGAATGTCCACCGGGTAGGTGCGGCCCGACACTTCAATAATCGGTGCATCGGCAAAATGTCGAGAGAATTTTTCCAGATCAATGGTGGCTGAGGTAATAATCAGCTTAAGGTCTGGGCGTTTGGACAATATAGTTTTCAGATAGCCCAGTAGGAAATCAATATTGAGGCTGCGCTCGTGGGCCTCATCGATAATCAGCGTATCGTATTTATTCAGCAGGGGATCGCGCTGTATTTCCGCCAACAAAATCCCATCCGTCATCAGCTTGACATGGGTGTGCTCGGTACTGTGATCGGTAAAGCGCACCTGGTAACCGACAGAGTCCCCGAGGGGTTGCTGCAATTCCTCGGCAATACGATTAGCCACTGTGCGCGCGGCAATCCTGCGCGGCTGCGTGTGACCAATCTGCCCATAAATACCCCGCCCCAGGGACAGGCAGATTTTTGGCAGCTGGGTGGTTTTGCCCGAGCCAGTTTCACCAGCCACCACGACAACTTGATTATTTTCAATCAGCTCGGCGATTTCCTCCCGCCGAGCCACTACCGGCAACGCCTCCGGCCACTGCACTTCGGGCAATTTACCCCGACGCGCCGCTACCAATGCCTCGGAATCCTGCAGCTGCTGCTCCAGCTGGGCCAACATACGGTCTACCGGCTTCCCCTCTTGCAGGCGCCGCCGCACATTCTTCACGGTTCGGCGCAACGGATAGCGGTCCTGCCCCATACAGGTGGAAATACGGGTCTGCAGAATGCCCAGGTTTTTTTCTACTTCGGAGTGACTCATGATTCGTACAGAAGTGACAAACCCTGGATTATACCCCCACTTTGCAATGGGACTGAAAACCGTCGGGTGGCGCTCAACTATACTGGATTGGATAGAGGTCACTTCTAGGGGCGCTATCACGCCTCTGGGTCACACCTTGCGAGCAGTAATATGCAAGAGATCAAGCCCAAGCCACCCGCCAGTGCCGGTCAGCTCTTCGGCCACCCCAAGGGCCTGTTCCTGCTGTTTGGCACCGAGATGTGGGAGCGCCTCAGCTACTACGGCATGCGCGGCATTTTTGTCTTCTACTTAACTTCCACCGCCGCCGCGGTATTCGGCTGGGGACAGCTCTCGGACACCGAGCTACAATCCAAGGCGCTGAGCTACCTGGGCTGGTACGCGATGTTGGTCTATCTGACCCCGATTATTGGTGGCTGGATGGCGGACAACCGTTGGGGACAGCGGCGTTGCATTATGTTCGGTGGCACCCTGATGATGCTGGGACAGTTTTCCCTGGGCTTTCCCCACGCCTGGCTGCCAGATGGCAGCCAAATCTATATGCTGTGGCTGGGATTAGCGCTACTAATTATCGGTAATGGTTTTTTCAAACCTAATATCTCCACGATGGTCGGCGACCTCTATGAAGAGGGCGACAAGCGACGCGATACCGCCTTTACCATTTTCTATATGGGGATCAACCTGGGCTCCATCCTCGGCTATCTCGTCGTAGGCTGGATTGGAGAAAAAGTGGATTACCAACTGGCCTTTATTGTCGCAGGTATAGGTATGCTCCTCGGCCTGCTGCTACAAATGACACAGGCCAGGCGCTACCTCGGCCAGATCGGCATTCAACCCTCCGCCCACCTGGGCCTGGAACAGGGGAGTAACGGGGCCACAGACAAACACCGTCCACTCACTCAGGAGGAGCGTGACCGCATCAAGGTAATTTTAGTACTTGGTGTCTTTATCGTAGTTTTCTGGGCCGGCTTCGAACAGGCCGCCGGCTCCATGAACCTTTTTGCCAAATACCGTACTGACCTAAATGTACTCGGTTGGGAAATCCCAGCCAGCTGGCTGCAGATGGTCAATCCCCTCTTTATTATTATTCTCGCACCGATTATAGCCAGTATCTGGGTAGGCATGGGGGATAGAGAACCCAGCTCACCGGCCAAGTTCAGCCTGGGCTTGGTATTTCTCGGAATCGGTTTCCTATCGATGTGTGGCGCAGCGCTACAAATCGGCGATTCTGAAACCATAAAGGCGAGTATATGGTGGCTGGTCTTCGCCTATATTTTTCATACCATTGGCGAGCTGTGCCTATCCCCGATTGGGCTATCTGTGGTTACTAAACTTTCGCCCCTGCGCTATTTATCCCTAATGATGGGTCTTTGGTTTGCCTTTATCGGTATCGCCAATAAAGGCGCGGCAGAAATTGGCAAATTAGTGGGCGTTTCCGGTCCACTCGCCACATTCGGTGGTGTCGCACTCGCGGCAATTATGGCAGGTTTTATTTTGTATCTGATTCGCGAAAAGCTCGTGGATTGGATGCACGGCGCGGAAGAAATACATGTAACCGTGGGAGAAACCACCAAAGAAGAAATCAGCATCACCGCCGATCATGAAGGCACGCCGCCCCGGCACTTTAGCGGAAACAAAAAAGAGTAACTGCGTATCCCTGAAAAAAAGATGAGACATTCATGCAACACGCGATGTGCCGCATGAATTCGAGCCCGCAGAAGAGATCGCGGCGATCAGCGCCCTTTCACCAAATAGGCAATCGCTCTATCCAAACCCTCCAGCGTCATCGGATACATATGCCCATCGACCAAGCGCTGGGTCATACCAATACTGGGCGTATATTGCCAATACTCTTCACCCACGGGGTTCAGCCAGATCAGGTTACTGTAAGTTTCGGTGATACGCTCCATCCAGGCCGCGCCGGGCTCTTCATTCATATGTTCGACACTGCCAAAACGGCTGCTAATCTCATAGGGCGCCATCGAGGCGTCCCCGACAAAAATTACTTTGTAATCTTTACCGTAGGTGCGCAGCACTTCTAACAGGGGCGTGTTTTCGCTATAGCGGCGCTGGTTGTCTTTCCACACATGCTCATACACAAAATTGTGGAAATAAAAATATTCCAGATGTTTGAATTCCGAGCGGCAGGCAGAGAACAGTTCTTCACAGACCCGCACGTAGGGGTCCATAGAACCTCCCACATCAAAAAAGATCAGTACTTTAATTGCATTGTGCCGCTCCGGCACCATTTTAATGTCCAGTAGACCGGCATTGCGTGCGGTGGAGGAAATAGTGCTATCCAGATCCAGCTCCTCAGCAGCACCGGTACGGGCAAATTTACGCAACTTGCGCAGAGCTACCTGAATATTACGGGTACCCAGGCCTACACTGTCATCCAGATTTTTAAACTGGCGTTTTTCCCACACTTTGGAGGCCGAACGGTTGCGCCCCTGGCCACCAACTCGAATGCCACCTGGGTGATAACCGCTATTCCCAAAGGGGCTGGTACCACCGGTGCCAATCCAGCGGTTGCCACCGCTATGGCGCTTTTTCTGCTCTTCGAGGCGTTTTTTAAATTCCTCTAATAGTTTTTCCAACCCTCCCAGGCTCTGGACCTTGGCCTTTTCCTCTTCGCTTAATTGCTTAAGGAACTCCGCTCTAAGCCAGTCCTCGGGGATCATTTGCTCAACGATATCATCGAGGGTTTCTAGATCTTTGAAATAGGCCTCGAAGGCACGGTCAAATTTATCGAAGTGTTTTTCATCCTTCACCAGGCAGACACGGGCAAGAAAATAAAATTCCTCCAGGTCAGCAAAGACCAGACGTTGCTGCAATGCCTCGAGCAAGGCCAGTAATTCGGTAATGGATACCGGTAATTTATAGCGGCGTAAATTCAGGAAAAAGCCAATCAGCATAGTAATTCGCGGTCAGCACAGGAAAAAAGAGACTCGGCAAAACCGAGCGGATTATCGCCAGGGCTCACATTGTCCCTGGCGAAAAAAACTAGGCTAGCCTAGCGGTTATCACGGCGAGCCATAAATGCCAGACGCTCAAGCATATGGACATCCTGCTCATTCTTTAGCAAGGCGCCATAAAGCGGGGGAATAGCGCTGCTGTTATCACGATTTTTTAAGACTTCCTCAGGAATATCATCAGCCATCAATAACTTCAACCAGTCGATCAGCTCTGAGGTGGAGGGTTTTTTCTTTAAGCCCGGCACATCGCGCAACTGAAAGAAAATATCCATAGCTTCTGCAACTAACTGACCTTTGATATCCGGGTAGTGCACATCAACAATTTTGCGCATAGTTTCGCGGTCGGGGAAACTAATGTAGTGGAAAAAACAGCGGCGCAGGAACGCATCCGGCAACTCTTTTTCATTATTCGAGGTAATGATAACGATAGGGCGTTGCTTGGCTTTAATGGTTTCGCCAGTTTCGTAGACGAAAAACTCCATGCGGTCCAATTCCACCAACAGATCGTTGGGGAATTCGATATCCGCTTTATCGATTTCATCAATCAATAACACTACACGCTCTTCGGCCGCAAAAGCCTCCCACAATTTGCCACGCTTGATGTAATTGCCGATATCGTGAACCTTATCCACCCCCAACTGGGAATCCCGCAGTCGCGATACGGCATCGTACTCATACAACCCTTGCTGCGCCTTGGTGGTGGATTTGATATGCCATTGAATCAGCTTTAAGCCAAGACTCTCAGCAACCTGTTCCGCGAGTAACGTTTTGCCGGTGCCCGGCTCGCCTTTAATCAGCAGGGGGCGCTGCAAGGTAACGGCTGCGTTCACCGCCATCTGCAGGTCTTCGGTGGCTACGTAGCTGTCGGTACCGGTAAATTTCATGCTTACTCCAATCCTGTCATCACGCTAACTTCTGATTTGGCGAATGATAATTGATCACTAGGTCGGGAGGCGAGGCTGGAACGATCAAATTGGATGACCAGCCCGAGTAGGCATTTTGAAGGGACGATGAGCGGAGGGCTGCTCAGGCTATCTGGGTACTGCGGCGGTGTATCACTTGGCGCCCTTTACCGGTGATGTACCAGCGAATTCCCAAGTGACTGTGGATCTTGCCCACCATCTCGAGTACCAGCAGGCTGTTGAGGGCTCGGGCGATAGAGTTGGTTTCCATACCGCTATCCTGCACCATACCGGTCAGCGAGCGAAATACACACTCACCGTCATTTAACAGGTTGAGCACCTGCAGGGCATTGTCATCCAATTTGCGAATCTGATTGAAATCCAGCACAGGTCCCTGCTCCAGATCCCCCTCGATCTCGTGCTCCAGCAGAGGCATCATCTCCAGCTGCATAGTCCGCAGTTCCTGCTCCAGGTTTTCAACCCGGGCACGGGCAATACTGGCATCGCGCAATTGGCGGCGTGCCGCATTAAAAACAAACATGCGAGAGGCAATCGCGGCCAAAAGACAATAACCGGTAAAAATCAGCAGGCGAGAGGGGTCTCCTTGAATTTCTATGAGCAAATCACTCTGGGTGAATTTAAGGAAAATAGGCACCATCAAGGCGCCGCACAACCCCATAATCAGGCAGCGGGCAAGGCCGGCCGGATCTTCCTCGGTAAACAGCATCTGATAATAATTTACCAACCCACCGAGAATACCCGATACCAGCATTACCGCAGTGAGAATCAGCAGGTGGTCGAGCATCAGGGTTCCTCAGCCATCTGGCAGCCAACACCATGAAAAAGGGTGGAAAACGCATACCAAGGGCACTTTATCGTCATTATCTGTAGTCAGTCCGGCTTATCGACAGGTAACCCCTTCCAAACAGGTTTCATATAACCCTCGTGGAAATACAAATCATCATGTTCCGGCAGTGAGTATGGGTATTGAGTTTAGATCAGTAAGCCGGCTCGTCTGGCCTCACGCCAAGCGCGGAAGCAGCCTAATAGATATAGCAGCTGTCATCGCCAACAGAGAAACTAGAGAATGGATGGAACGCCTTTGATGGGCAGATGGAAGAAAGATCACAGGGCCTACCAAAAGTAGGCCCCACGTTAAGGAGGCGGAAGGCGTTGAGCACCCCCTCACTGCTCGTTGAAATATGGGTCTTCAGCAAAGCGACGGCGTCGCTCGCGACGATACTTCGACAATAGGGTAACCAGCCCCCACACCAGCATGATCGTCAGAGCGCCGCCGGAAGCGAAGACCAAATTCGCAATAACTTCCGGCGCGGCTCCACTTTCTTCAAATAATACCTGGTAGAGATACAGGGGAAGCAATGGTATGGCCACCGACCCAGCCACCGGTGTCTTTACCGGGACCAACAAAACCGCAGCCAAGACCAGCAGTAAGGTGCGACGCAACCAGCTCCAGCGCCAATTGCGCATAAACCACCAACCGGCCGCTAACAGAACCAGAGTCGCACCGGTATAAACCAACCAGGCAATTTGAAAATCTTCTGACATTTTTATTTCTCTATATTTCCCCACCCCAGATAGGGGTAGCGGCAACACCGCTCAATTCACCCGGCTTCCACCCAAGTGACAATATGCTCTTCCATATCATCCGGGTGAACCAACTCTTCACTGATAACACTGCCACGCACCGACATGCCCGCTTTATGTACTGATTGCCAATCCCCACTCACTAGCGGGTGCCACTCCGGCAGTGGCTGCCCCTGCGCTAGGCGGCGGTAGGCACAGGTGCTCGGCAGCCAGGTGTATTGATCAATATCCTCCACCCGCAGCTGAACACAGCCCGGCACCAGCTCCTTACGTCGAACGTACTGGCTACAGCGAGAGGAATCTGTATCCAATAGGCGACAGGCGACATTGGTGTTATAGAGCTCTCCAGTATCCTCATCCTCAAGACTGTGCAGGCAGCAGCGCCCACAGCCATCACAAAGAGCCTCCCATTCGGGCTCCGTCATTTGCTCTAGCGTTTTTCGTCGCCAGAAAGGCAGCTGTGCCATATGCGATTCAGCGCTGCAGTTTGCTGTTTTTCAGCGCGATTTCACGCATTTCGGAATCGGCCACCGGGGGCATTTGCAAATAGTAACCCTGCATGCGTAACTCCTGCAGGACCTTGTCGGCATTTGCACGGGCCAATTTACGTTCCGTTGTCATCACCATGGTTGTGACATGCTGAGGACTGCCAAACAACGCCAGCAGGTTTTCCGGCACACGGGCAACCCCCTCGCGCTTATCGACATACAAATACATTTCTTCTTTTTTCGGGCTGCGATAAATATCACATAAAACTTTCACTTCACTTCCTCATTGCGCAGTTGTCGCAGCGCGTTAAGCAGGGGCTGGCCAACCACCTCGGCGCGCCAGCCACATAGGCGCCCTTGTAACTGGGGTTCGTGCGCCTGAACCAGGGTTTCTAGCTCTTTCTTGCGGATCAAAATTTCTGCGGGCAAATTCTCTCGCGCCGCAATATTGGCGACCTCCTGGCGCAATAACTTAAGCAGCTCCCCCTGCTGTCGGTTGAGTGGCTGCGGCAGGCGCGCAGGCGCATCGCTTCGCTCCACAGCAGCGGAAATCATCTGCAATAAAGTATCGCCGTACTCTCGCAGCACACGCCCTTCAAAACCCGCCTGGCTTAAAGCGCTCTTGCTGCGCGGCAGCTGCTGGGCCAGGCTCATACAGACGGCTTCCTTCAGCAGGTGATTGCGCGGCATATCCTGGGCCCGAGCCTCAGACTCGCGCCAAGTACAAAGATCCTGAAGCACTGCCAAGTGTTTGCCGCGCAGACGCCAAGCGCCCTTTACTTTCAGGTAGTAGAGTTCTGGGGGCTGAGGGTTACGCGCCGAGGCTACCAGTGCCGCGCAGTCCTCCTCCAGCCAGGTCTCCCGCCCATGATCCTGCAATCGCTTTAGCAGCGCGCCATAGAGGACCGGTAGCCACGCCACATCGAGCGCAGCATAGGTTTTCTGCGCTTCACTCAGCGGACGCTGTAGCCAGTCGGAGCGGGTTTCACTTTTCGGCAACTCAATATTCAATAGAGTACGCACAGTGGCCGCATACCCCAGGCCCGCGCCCATACCGCTGATCGCCACGGCAATCTGGGTATCAAAAATGGGCTCGGGAATTACCCCGAGTAGGCGCTCCAGGGTTTCTAAATCCTCGCTGCAGCTGTGCATGATTTTAGTGACAGCCGTATCCAACAGCAGGTCGCGCAGAGGCTGTAATTCTTCTATCGCAAGATTATCAATGAGGTAGCAGTGCTTGCCATCACCTACCTGCACCAGGGCCGGCTGCGGATAAAAGGTGCGACTGCGCATAAACTCGGTATCCAGTGCCACAGCGCGCTGCTGCCGCCACTGCGCGCACAGAGCCGCCAACTGCTCGTAGGAATCCACCCAACGCGGGGTGGTATCTATTTCAACCATCGATTTCACTCAGCAGGGGGGAAAAAGGCCGTGCGGCTATTAAAAGCATGCGCCAAGGTGCCGCCGTCGATGTATTCCAGCTCTCCACCAATGGGCACACCATGGGCTATTCGGCTGACACTAACCCCTTGGGCCTTGGCCCGCTCGGCAATGAATTGGGCTGTCGCCTCCCCTTCCACGGTAGGGTTGGTGGCGACAATCAACTCCTGCAGCGGCTCACTGGCAAGCCGACGCTCCAGTAGGTCAATCCCAAGGTCCGCAGGACCAATACCATCGATCGGAGAGAGATGGCCATGCAGGACAAAATAGCGGCCGTGGTAGTTACCCGCCTGCTCAATAGCCAACACGTCAGCGGGAGTCTCGACAATACAGAGGAAAGACTGCTCGCGGCGGGTGTTGTCACACAGGCTACAGACCGTCTCTTCGGTCAGTGTACGGCACTGCTGACAGCGACCAACGCTCTCTACGGCCTGGGCCAGGCTGCGCGCGAGCAATTCTGCAGCATCGCGATCCTTTTCCAACAGATACATCGCCATCCGCTGCGCCGACTTGGGGCCCACACTGGGCAGGCAGCGCAGCGCGCGAATAAGCTCTTCGATTAAGGGACTAAACATATAACGCTAAAGCGACCGAAGTGCGCCCTTTAAAATGGGAATTTAAAGCCTTCCGGCAGGTTCATACCGGAAGCGAGATTGCCCACTTGTTGCTTTTGCAACTCCTGGGCCTTTTCCTCCGCACGACGAACGGCATCATTCACCGCGGCCGCCAGCAGATCTTCGAGCATCTCTTTGTCTTCAGAGAGCAGGGAGGGATCGATATCCACAGAGACGACATCGTGTCGACCATTCATAGTAACCTTGACCATACCGGCACCAGATTCGCCGCACACACGTAGCTCTGCCAATGCCTCCTGCAGCTTCTGCATTTTTTCCTGCATATCGGCCTGCATTTTCTGGGCCTGCTGCATCAAGTCGCCCAAACCTTTCATAGGTAACCTCTATCTCTATATTATGTGAAAGCCCGGCTGGAAGCCGGGCAACCAAAGTCCACGTCAGTCCGTCTTCGCTAGAGACTCGACGGAGTCCGGTAATAACACTGCGCCCAGTTCGACCTGAAGTTCCTGAACCAAGGGATCAGAGGTAAGTGCATCCCGAGCTGTAGCCAGGCGCGCATCGCGGGTCGCCGCTGCCAAACGCGCCGGCGTACTGCCCTGCACCTGCCCCACCTGAATCTGCGCAATAACCGGTTGCTGAAAAAAGTCTCCCAGCAAATCCCCCAAACGCCTCTGATGCACCTCGTCGTAGAGACTGCTAAAAGACTCATCGAGGGTAAAAGAGAGTATATTGTCCTGGCGCCCCACTAGCTCTAGGTGCTGGGCGATGGAGTGCAGTATGCCGCTAACGCCTAACTGGCTATACAGCGCCGGCCAGCTTCCGTGCGTCAGAGCATCAAAGTGCGCCCGCGGGGCTTCGGCAACCTTGCGTACAGTATCCCTGCGCGGAGGGGCCTGAAGCTCCGCAGGCTGTGGCGATGATTCCACTTCCGCTACCCGCTGGCGAAGTTCAGCCAAAACGCTTTCCCGTGGGTTTGATGCCTGCCCGGCGAAACTTTCCCCCTCAGGCAGAGGGTCGCGGACCACAACCTGACTATCTGTTTTCAGCTCATTAATCTGTTCGGTAGTGTCCTGTGGCTGTCGCACACCCTCCTCTTGAGACACCGGCGATCTCTGCTCTCTTTGGGGTACTGGACTCTGTGCCGGGGCTTCATGTGGTACGGGCGCAGTGCTCTCCACCCGGTCTCTGGGTGCCGCCGCATCCGCCTGCGGCGCCAGTTCAGACTTTTTTCCGCCGGCACTCCCCTGATCGTCGACGGATTGCTTCGCCAATTCATGAGAAGCAGGCTGAGCTTGCCCTTCGGCGGAGGGTCCAGGCAGTTCCACCCGTGGAATATTCGCCATGCCCTGTGGACGGAAGGCCAGCATGCGCAACAGGGCCATCTCAAAACCACTGCGCGGATCCGGGGCCAAAGGCAAGTCCCGGCGGGCGTGCAGTGCCATCTGGTAGTAGAGCTGTATATTCTCTGGCGCTATTTGGCCGGCAAGACCTCGCAACCGCTCGCCGTCCCCAAGGGTATTATCCACCGATTGTGGCAACACCTGCGCAACCGCAAGACGGTGCAAGTTATCGGCGAGCTCTGCCAGGGTCGCGGCAAAGTCCGGCGCCTGCTGCGCGAGCTCAGCGACGGCAGCAAACAGCCCAGCGGCATCTTCATCGGCCAAGGCCTGCAGTAGTTTCCACACCAGCCCGGTATCAATACTCCCGAGCATATTGCGAACTTCGGCCTCACTGATTTTCCCACCACCAAAAGCGATGGCTTGGTCGGTGAGGCTCATGCCATCACGCATACTGCCATCGGCAGCACGCCCCAGCTGCCAGAGCGCCCCCTCCTCAAAGGGCACCTGCTCCTTCTCCAGCACAAAGCGCAGATGTTCAACAACCCTCTCGGGGCTCATATTTTTGAGTTTGAACTGTAAACAGCGGGACAGTACGGTGACCGGAAGTTTCTGGGGGTCCGTGGTCGCCAGTAGGAATTTCACATGGGGCGGGGGCTCCTCCAGAGTCTTCAACAGGGCATTGAAGGAGCTGTTGGAGAGCATATGGACTTCATCGATCAGGTAGACCTTATAGCGCCCTCTTGTAGGAGCATATTGGACATTCTCCAGGAGCTCGCGAGTATCCTCCACCTTCGTGCGAGATGCCGCATCCACCTCAATAAGATCCACGAAGCGACCATCGGCAATCTCACTGCAGGCATTACACTGCCCGCAGGGCTCAGAGCTGACCCCCTCTTCGCAATTCAGACACTTTGCCAGAATCCGCGCGATGGTGGTTTTCCCCACGCCACGGGTACCGGCAAACAGGTAGGCGTGGTGCAGGCGGCCATTATCCAGGGCATTGATCAGTGCCTGGAGCACATGTTCCTGTCCCACCATCTCCCGAAACAGGCGCGGACGCCACTTGCGGGCCAGTACTTGATAGCTCATCCAGTCTCCGGTGCTCTGCACACCTCTGCCAACTTAACTCTCACACGCCCTTGGCGCGGGCGCCATTATACCGGCATAGCCGACGAGGCATAGCCGGTAGCAGGCTATGCACTAAATAGATCCATTCGCGCCACTCGTAGCCCGGGCAGTCCTTGTGATATAACTGTGCGCCAGCTCGCACTAAGAACAAACAATCCACAACGAAAAAGCGGGCTTGGACGGGGAACGCATTACGCAATGAATAAAGCCAGGAAGACGCTTCTGGAAAGGCTTTTTGCCGAACACGGCCAAGCCTTGGTGCGCTTTGTCGCACGCATTGTCAAAAGCCCGGACGATGCCGAGGATATCGCCCAACACGCCTACCTTCGCCTGCAAAAGCTCAGCGATGAGAAGGAGCTGGACAACCCCCGCGCCTATCTCTACCAGATCGCCAACAACCTGGCGGTGGATCAATTGCGCCGCGGCAAACTCCATGTGGAGTACCTCAACCAGCAAACCTCTATAGAGGGAGAGACCCAGCGAGATGACCACGCCGACCACCAGTCTCCAGAGCGGGTCCTCGCTGCGCGCCAACAGCTTCAGTCTATCTACGAAGCCATGGATAAATTGCCACTAAAATGCCGGCAGGCCTTCTTGCTACATAGAACACGGGGACTCTCTTACAGCGAAATCGCCCACGAAATGAACATCTCAGTGAGTAGTGTTGAGAAATATATCCTACAGGCACTGAAAGCCTGCAGACGCAAGGTGAATCCTTCGCCGTAAAGCCCCATTCTCCGCCCACGCCCCAGCAACATTTTTTGTTGAGGGAGGAACCCCCTCGGCCGTCTCAGTTTGCAAGGACGAGTTTTAATGGCGAATTAAACCTGCAAATCCTGGCACTTACAGAATTATTTACTGCCAAAAGGTTATTCGTGCTGCCATTGTTTTGCAGCTAGACCTCCATTGTCGCCCAAATCACACAAGTCGGCGAAATTTGAGTAAGATGCACCAAATCTTGAGACTAGAGCTCCACTGTCTACAAGCCAAATAAACCCGAGTACCAGAGCGATTATGAACAGCAACCTCCAACAAATAACAAGTGATGAGAGCCTGGATCAGGCCTGCGCTTGGGTTGCCCGTTTACGCTCGGACACTGTCAGCGCGGCAGATAAAAGCGAGTTTGCAACTTGGCTCGCGAGCTCTGAAACACATCGCCAAGCCTTCGATGAAATAACTGAACTATGGGGTGACTTGGGTGCCCTCACCCACATGCCCATCGATCACTTCTTTCCCGAAAGTGTGCCAACCGCTCACACAAACGATAAAAAGCAAAAAATACAGCGCGGAGCACGCGACGACCACTGGAGCTTGTCACGCTGGCTATTCAGCGGCGGCCTGGCTACGTGTGGTGCTTTTCTCGCCGCCTGGGTTGGACTGCAGTGGCTAGATTCAGGAGTAACTAGCCAGCAAATTTACATTACCCAGTTGGGGGAGGTTCGCACTGTGAGCCTGGCCGATGGCTCCGAAGTGAAATTGAACTCCAACAGCGAGCTGCGAGTTAGCTACAGTCGTAAAGAAAGACGCACACTGCTTGTCCATGGCGAAGCCTTCTTTGACGTCGCACGCCAAACTGCCCGCCCCTTCACTGTGGCCGCCGGCAATGCGAATATTCGTGTACTCGGAACCGAGTTCAATGTAGAACTGAACCCCGAAAACACACGGGTATCAGTGACAGAGGGTAAAGTTTCCGTCAGTGAAACTGAAAGCGCCTCGGGCCTAAACCCCGAATCCGTCACTCTAGCCAAAAACCAAAAAGTCAGCGTGTCTGAACGTGGTCTCAGCAAAATCCAGCGAACTTCAGAGCAAGAGGCCACAGACTGGACCCGTGGCATTCTAGTCTTTGAGAAAACCCCCCTAAAAGAGGCCCTGCAGGAACTTAACCGCTACCTCCCTGTACCAGTAGCTGCCACCCCAGAAGTAGAAGACCGACTTGTATCTGGCACTTTCGCGGTATCTGACCCGGACAATACCCTGAAAGCCATTACTGCCGCCCTAGATCTTCAACAGGATCACAGCAATACCAACCTGACCATCTTGTCTCCCAGGCACAATTAGGTTATAACCGCCTCAATTGGCGGTCGTTTATTGAGCAATTAGCAATTCCCGCCCACAAAATAACAGAAGCAACGCTCCGTAATTCCTTATATTGCTGGGCACAATAACGATGGGCAACTTCTTGACGGTGAGGCTCTGGGCTAAAGTCTTTTTGGTTTTTCTGCTGTCAGTCAGTCGTGCAGCGGCTGCGCTATGCCCCGAACCCAAGATTGAGCTTCCCGCCAGCTCTCTCCCCAAAGCCCTGATCTCCCTGGGAAAGCAGTGTCAGATTTCGATTTTGGTTCAGACCTCATCAGCCGCCCAATATACTCTGGTAAAGCAGAGCCTGGACACCGAGCAGGAGGAGTTTGAAGAGGTTTTAGAGCAATTACTGCAAGGCCTACCATTTGCCTATCAACGCACAGGACCCTCCTCCTTTGCGATAACACCCATTGAGGGCCTCAGCCCCAAACTTGAGCAACAACTCAACTCTCCCCCCGAAGAAGTTACCGTCACCGGACAAAGCCTTACAGGCAGCCACCTGCGTCACTACCAGCTGGACGATTATGCCCCGATCGACAGGCTCTCCAGAGAACAACTTGAACTGACCGGGGCACAAACTGTTGCCGACGCACTCCAGTTCTTGCCAGCTGTCTCAGGAAATTCTACCAGCACCTCTGTCAGTCAAGAGGACGATGGAACAGCCACTGTTTCTCTTCGCTACCTTCCCGCCAGTAACACCTTGGTATTAATCAATGGCCGACGCATTATTGGCGATGGCTACAGTGGAGAGGCGACCGATCTCAACACCATCCCCCTATCTATAGTTGAGCGCGTAGAAATCCTGAAAGATGGTGCTTCGGCAGTATATGGCTCAGATGCCATAGCCGGGGTCATCAATATTATCCTTCGCAGGGATTTCGAAGGCCTATCTATGAATAGCTATTATGGACAAGCCCATGAAGGTGACCGTGAAACAGAATCCCATTATTTAACATGGGGAAGGCAAGGTGAGCGCAGCCACTTGATGTTCAGCCTGGCAAAGTATGCGCAAGGCGCGGTAATGAGTCGTGATCGCAACCTGTCAGAATCTGCAGATAGCCGTAATTTTGGGGGCACCGACAAACGCTCATCAGCCACTCCAGAAGGATTTATCGCCCTGACCAACAGCTCTGTCCTAACCAGCTCATCACCGGAAACTTACCGATCCTGGTCCTTGGAAGATAGGTACAACTACAGCGACTACACCTCCGCCATTACGCCTATCGAAAGCAATTCTGTATACCTATCGGCTGATTTTGATCTCAGTGATAGCACACTGATATTTGCAGAGGTTATGGGGCAGTACACTTCCGCGGAATCAACCAAAGCCCCAACTCCAGTATTTACCCGCTTTGACAATGGCGACCTAACTATAGCGGCGGATAACATCTACAACCCCTTCAATCAAACTATTACGGATGTCAGGAAGCGAATTACCGAACTGGGGCCTCGGATACAGGAAAACCGCACAAGATCCTGGAGAGTAAATAGTGGAATCAAGGGTGCTCACAAGCAATGGCACTGGGAATTGATCTCATCGTTACACCATACAGACAAAAGTGAAAAGCTCAGTAACCTCATAGACCCTTTAGCGCTCTCTCAGGGCCTAAAGGGACCAACAATCTGCAACCTAGATAGTGGCTGCACCCCCATAAACTTACTGGGCCCCAGCGGTAGCATTAACAGCGAGCAACTGGATTTTATTCGAGGGCAAAGCTCCAACCGAAGCCAAACCCGCATGGAGTCTGCCTCCTTTATCGCAGACGGGCCTCTGGGGAAAAATCGGGCAGGTGAGATCCTAGCAGCAATAGGACTTGAGATCAGACATGAAGCTTTGTCTACCAACTCCAACGACCAGAATGGCCTTTCCTATATAGGGGGCCACGCACCGGGCGCAACCCGCGGCTCACGCACCATCAAAGAAACCTTCGCAGAAGTCTCAGTCCCACTGCAGTCAGAAAAACTCTGGCTAGATGGAGCAATGCGCCTGTCCAGCTACAGCGACTTTGGCAGTACTTACAACCCAAAGCTCGCCCTGCGCTGGCAACCTTGGAGCGACCTACACCTCAGGATCAGCTATGCCAGCGGCTTTAGGGCACCCACTCTTACCGATATGCACCAGCAAGGCTACCAAAGCCAGGAGTTTATCTTTGACCCCTGCACCAGCGATAGCGCAAGTCTCCTGGCCGGCTGTCCTGCACAATCTGACAGTGCACGAATCCAATACCTCACCGAGTTCGGCGGCAACCCTAACCTGATGCCAGAGACCTCGGAAACCCTTACAGCCAGCCTAGCCTGGTCACCCAGGCAGATAGAGGGGTTGAGCACCGCCATCGAGTTTTTTAATATTCAGCAAGATGACGTCATTGGCAGCAGCCCCCAGTTTCTAGTTGAGCAGAACGCTTATCTCGGGCTATTCAGCAACAGGGTTACCCGTGATGACCGCGGCGAGATTACCAAAATTCTCGCTACACGGATCAATAAAGGCCGACGCACCATCCAGGGTTACGATATCGCACTCCGCTACAATCTGCCTGTGGACAACTTTGGGCAACTTGATCTTGCCGTTAATATAAGCCATATGCTGAGCTACTTAAATCAAGGGGCCACAGGACTACCCGAAGAGGAGCTGGCTGGCACTTTTATAGACACTACGACAGGCGGGACAGGGTCACTACCAAAATTAAAAGCCAATGCTGGCGTTTACTGGAGTAACGAACATTGGAAGGCCGGCTATACCGCCCACTTTGTCGGCAACATGGAAGAAACCTACCTGCACAACGATCAATCCCTCACGCACCGTATAAAGAGCTGGCTTAGCCATGATGCACAGCTTTCTTTCAACCCTACTGATAAGCTTCGCCTTGCAATAGGAGTCAACAACCTGTTTAACACCCCTCCCCCTTTGGCTGTAACGGCTACGGATAATAATTATGACTACCGCACCTATGACTTAGCTGGGCGGTACTGGTATGGCAGTTTTTCAATAAAATTATAATCCCCCTATCCCAATAAACCTAAGTTCGATCGAACATTAGGCAAAACGCTCCACCTTGTAACTGTCAGAACATTCATTGCGAATTATCAGAAAAAAAATGAGATTTTTTTTGAGGGATCTTTTGTGCCGCTCGTTAAAAGGTATGTTGGGAGGAAAGGGGCCACTTGGGGGTAGCCACTTTCAGCATCGTCACTAATGACAAAGACTATAAATCCAACGATCAAGAGAGGATTGACAATGAAAAAGAATCTCCTATCTGTAGCTGTGAAAGGAGCAATAGGCTTCACTGTAGCTGCAATCATGGTTCCGGCAATGCCAGCCTTCGCACAAGATGCGGAAATAGTTGAAGAAGTAATCGTTACTGGTTCCCGTATCCAGCGTGCCGACCTGGAAGGCGCTCTGCCGATTCAAGTCATGGATGCCGACGCTATCGCCGCTACCGGTGTAACTTCCGCACCTGAACTGATGGCCAAACTGACTTCCATGCAGGGCATGACCGTTGCCGCTGACTCTGTTGGTGGTAGCGGCGGTGGTTTGCAAACTGCCAACTTGCGCGACCTCGGCGACCAATACACCTTGGTTCTCCTAAACGGCCGCCGTATGGCTTCCTCCACCTCTGGCAGTGTGGTCGACCTGAGCCACATCCCTCTGGCCGCTATTGAGCGCGTTGAAGTATTAACCGACGGCGCAAGCGCCCTGTATGGCTCCGATGCTATCGCCGGTGTTGTTAACTTTATTCTCAAACGAGAAGTAGATGCTACTTCTGTAAATGTCCGCTACGACATGCCCGAAGCTAGCGGCGGTGGCGAGATTACTACCTTCGACATTACTAGCGGCTTTGGCAATCTGGACGAAGACGGCTTCAGCATTATTGGAAGCTTCACTCATAGTGAACAGAGCGAGCTTGCTGCGAAAGACCGCGACTGGGCTAACAGCGGTATTATTAACGTAACCAACCCAGCTACCGGCAACAAGGGGCTGTTCTTCAACGGTTCTACCAACTCTGTCCCGGGCAACGCTTACGTTTACTACACTAAGGCATGGCGTGAACAGTGGGCTGCTGACCCCGAAAATGGTGTAGATAGTTACAAGGAAGCACCTATAAATGAAAGCTTCAACCCATACAGCAAAGTAAACGGTGATTGTGCCGCAGACAATGCACCTTCTGGCAACTTATGTGCTTTCGACTACACGAGTACCCTGTTTATCCTGCCGGAAAAGGAGACCGATTCCGTATTCCTATCTGGTAAATACCGCATCAGTGACAATCTGGAAGGCTTCAGTGAGCTGGTTTACTCCCAGCGCAGCATAACTACCAAGATCGCTCCTTTCCCAACTGGAGGGGTCCCCCTGCCGATGGACTCCGACCTAGTTCAGGATAATGTGTTACCGCACGCAAGCGTTGATGAAGCTGATATCGCACAGGTTGTCGGTACTTGGCGCGCCCTGCCTGCGGGGAACCGTACCACAGAGTGGAAGTCAGACGCCTTTCATTTCGTAACGGGTGTCAACGGCTCCATTGGTGACATCAATTATGAGGGCGCATTTTTCCACTCCGCTACCGAGCAGGAACAAAACTTCGTTGGCGGATGGCTGCTAGAAGAAGAGTTCATCGATCTAGTTGCATCTGGTCAAATCAATATTTTTGATACCCCGGACAATTTGTCTGACGACGCTGGCGCACTCCTTTCTGAAACTATTTACAACGGCAACAACGACAGCACGGAAACCGCAACTACTGGCTTCGACTTTTCTGTGGATATGCCATTATTCAGCATGAGCGGTGGTGAAGCCCAGCTGGCAGCCGGTATCGACTACCGCCGCAACAGCTACCAGCAAGATATTTCTGACGCGAGCAGAAACGACCTCATCCTGTTCGAAGATCCAGGCACCACCTACGACCTGGAACGCGACACCTACGGCGCTTACTCTGAAGTCCTGCTCCCAGTGCTAGACAACCTGGACTTCACCGCCTCTCTGCGTTACGACTCCATTGGCGGTGTCGATGCAGTAGTTGACGGTATAAATTTTGGCGAAGTAAACAGCTCTGAATCTGACCTCACCTACAAACTGAGCACCCGCTGGGCCGCAACCGACAACCTGTCGTTCCGCGCCTCTTACGGCACTGGGTTTAAGGCTCCGTCCATGATTCAGCTGGCTCGCCCACTGGTGAATTTCGGCGTAACCTCTGGCACCTTCGACTGCCCATTCGCTGCAGGGGATGCGCTGCGCAGTCTCTGTGTTGCGCAAGAAGGCTTCCAGGCTCAGGTTCTAAGCGGTGGTAATACGGAACTGACTCCGGAAACCTCCACCCAGTACTCACTCGGCTTTGTTCTGGACACCGAGAGCGGCTTCACCGCCACTGTCGACTACTGGAATATCGAAATGGAAGACCAAGTCGATGCCTTAACCGAGCAGATGATATTTGAGAACCCGGAACAGTACCGCGAACTGTTTGTAGGAGTTACTAATTCTGGCACTGGCCGTGACGAACTCGGCATCATTCAAGCCTTTGTTAACATCGGTGAGTCAGAAGTAAGTGGTATCGACTACCGTTTCGAGCAGCCTGTTGAGCTATCCTTCGGCGAAATGCTGTTCTCCCTGGGCGGAACCTACATGATAGAGAACGAAAACTCTCTCTACGGTTCCAGCATGGGGAAATTCGGCTCTGATGACAACGTAACTTTCCGCAACCAGATCCGCGCGGGTGTCTCTCTGACCCACGGTAACTTCACCCATAATCTGGGCATGAACTACCGCAGCGGTTACCTGGACCAGGCTAACACTATTATGCTGCTCGAAGATGACGGCTCCTACATGACTGAAATCGTTTATGACGAAGACGGTGTAGGTACTGAAAAGCTCGTAACTGAGGATGTTCAGCTGAACGTACCTTCTTACATTACTTTCGACCTTCAGAGCCAGGTTGCCCTGATGGAAGATCAGCTAACCTTGAAACTCGGTATTAACAACCTAACCGACCGAGAGCCGCCGCGTACCCTGCGCACCAGCGGTGCAGGCCACCAGCTGGGCTTCGACCCGCGTTACTCTGACGGCTACGGCCGTACCGTATACCTGAATGCAGGTTACACTTTCTAAGGACGCAAGTTCTTAGTAAAGCCCGTGGCGTTCGCGCCACGGGCTTTTTTTTTGCCCAGTAAAGCTAGTAAATTCGGTCCTCTGAAAAAAGATGACACCACCTCGACCTAGGGAGCGGCATGAGTGTCACCGGCAAGTGGTGGAGGCTCAATAGAGCTATAGGAAGCAAATAGGACAATCTGATTCGGCGGTGCAGGAGGTAAACAAAACTTAATACTTGGGGAGGTGCACGATGTGCTTGAGTAGAGGTCAACCTGCAGAGGCTTCTGTGCAAGGCGAGAGGCGAAAAAATAAAGCCATAGCAGTGAAGAATTCTTAAGCCACTTAATTAAGTGAGAGGCAAAGCGCCCTAAAGGAGCGGAAATACGCTCGCAGCCGTTGGCTCAAGGGAGTCCTTTTCCGCAACAACCTTCAGTACTTTAGAGTCAGCAAAAATTATCACGAACCAAATCTTCTTACAATGAGCAAACCACCGGCTATGCCGTAAGCGCTTGACATATAAGGGGCGTGGTCCATAGTCCAGGTATGATGTCAGGCTTTGCTGGTCTCCCGCCTTGGCCCAGGATGCATCTCGTGATTGGAATGCTGTATTAAGCTTGGGTAGTGGCGCTGAACTAAAGCTGCTTCTCTAAAGGGTTAATTTGCAAAAATCCAAGCGCTATCAGCACGATACCTAATGCTACCTTTGTATAGTCCACCCCTTAAAGCGCACATTCAAATCCGAGGAAATCAATCAGATTCAGACACTCCTCTCCGATAATATTGAGGAGAATACTGGACCAAGTAAAGTGACTCCCCCATCAAGATCGCTCGCCAGAAAGGAAAAACAGATCTTCGACCCGAAATTGGAAAAGCGCTCGGTTGTGGTAGCCAACTCCCTTCAACATGCCTTGCTGGTACTGCTACGGAACCAGCCCCGATGGAAGGTAAGAAGCTTAAGATCACCTTAAAGCGAAGCAAGCCAACCGTACCGAGCAACGCTACTGACCTATACTTCAGCTCGACCGTACTAGTACCGGCTAGACTGCCAACATAAGTGAGATACAACTGCCCACCAGAAATTCCTTTGGATTCAAGTAATTTAGCGCTTTTCGTGAATGAGCCTTGATTCGAAACACGATATCGTCAATTTAGCTTTTCCGTAGCTTGCCAAACCACATTCCTTTCGAGAAGAAACACCTTCAAAGCCGATTTCTTCTCGTGTAATCCACAATCCCAGGAATGATGTAGTTAACCAAGTCAGATTTTGTACGCTGGCCTCCACATAACTGAGCAGTATCACGCTAATTCTCCGCGGTTACAGAATAGATGATCCCACGCACTACCTGATACAACCCACAGTCTGCATCATTGTGCGGCACACTCACCCCTATTCTGCTGGCGGCCTTCAGGGGCAAATGTAGTTTGGAGGCTCGCTCGACTAGAGCCCCAGATACCAGATAGCCGACTTACCCATAAACAGTAAAGCCCCTCAGTGCCCTAGATCGACCCTTCCTACCACAATCGTTAGCAATCCGTCGAGAACAAAAGTCCAAAAAAAGGACTGGCCTCCCATCTGCTTGTGACCCAGCTGCATTTAACACTTATCCCATGTGCTTTAGCCCCAATAAAAATTTACAAATTAAAAGACCACTTGGTCTCGACTGTATTTGATAGAAAAATGATTTATTAAAATTGGTCCATGTTAAGCAAAAAAACTCACAAAAACTCACAGTTAGCAAAAAGATTAGCCCTAGAAAGTATAGAAATTAGCCAGAACAGTTAAAGCAGAGGCTACCAAACATCACTGATTCGTGACTCGCACACTGTCACAATAGTTCCAAAATATGATCAATTGATTTAAAGTCAGCTTTGACAGGTTATCTTGTATACACCTAATAACCACAAAAGCACCTTAAGTATAAAAGGTTCCACTATGATCAAGACCAAACTGAGCGTTGCCATTGCAGCACTGGGCACCATCGCCAGCTCTGGCGTTTTCGCCCAGGAATCCATTCCCGGGCCAGAGGTTGAGGAAGTAGTTGTTACTGGCTCCCGCATTGCGCGTGACCCCCTATCCACTACCGGTCCTATCACTCTGGTTGACTCTGAAGCCATCCAGCGTTCCGGTGTGGGCACCATTGATGAGCTGCTCAACCAGCTTCCATCTATGGGTACTACCGGTATCAATGCTAACGACAACAACGGCGGTGCTGGTCTGTCATTTGTGGACCTGCGTAACCTCGGTGCTGCACGTACCCTGGTACTGGTTAATGGCCGTCGCTTTGTCTCCTCGAGCTCAGGTGTAGCCTCTGCAGTGGATATGAACAATATCCCGGTAGACATGATCGACCGCATTGAGGTTCTGACCGATGGCGCCTCTGCCGTATACGGTTCTGATGCGGTAGCCGGCGTGATTAACGTCGTCATGAAAGACTCTTTCGATGGCGTTCGCGTTAACGCCCGTGCGGGCGCCACCGAAGCAGGTGGCGGCGAGAATGGCGAGATTTCCATTACCTTTGGTAAGGAGTTCGATCGCGGCCAATTCATCGGTAACATCACCCACAGCCAGCGTGACGAAATCACCTATAAAGACCGTGACTGGGCCGGACTGCAAAGCTCCATGTCGCCGACAGGCAATATCTTCACCAGCTACGGCAAGGGTAAATACGGTGTTGATACGGATGGGACCACTTTAGAGGACTATTCCACATACGACATAGGCCAGTATATGTGGCTGTCTGGGGCTATGGAACGCACCAGCTTTACCGGAAGCGGCACCTTCTCGATTACAGACTCTGTTGAGCTTTATGATGAAGGCTCCTACACCACTAAGACGACCAATCAGCAGATGGCTGCTCAGCCCATGTACGGCAGTAACGGGCTGAACATAACGTCTGATCACCTGCCAGCCGAAATTCAATCGCAGCTCGCAGAAGTTTGGGATGAAGCTGAAAAGAAATATCAAATCGATTTGGCAAAATATGAAGCCGGCCTTGCAGAGTGGAAAGAACAAGGCAGTCCTGAAGACTTGGAACCCGCTAAACCAGAGGCCACCCACGGTGAGACCTGGCAAGCAGGGCTTACTGATGTTCGAATGCGCCCGGTTGCTGGTGGCACCCGCAATTCTGAGCAGCAGACTGAAACCTACCGCATTTTGGGCGGCCTGCGCGGCGACCTGGCCAATGGCTGGGGCTGGGATACCTTCGTAAGCTACGGCAAGAACGAAGGGGAGAATACCGTTGGTAACTCCATCAATAAAACCTTGATGCAGGAAATTCTCGATGGTACCAGCGGTATTGCCGAAGAGAATATCCAGCTTCTCGGTGGAATGAGTGATGAAGTCATCGACTACATCAGCTACACCGACCAGGAAGACAATGAGTATGACATGCTCAACTTCGGTGCTAGCCTAACTGGCGATATCGAAGCTATCCAGTTCCAAGGTGGTGCTTTAGGTTTTGCTACTGGGGTTGAGTACCGCAAAGAATCTGGTGAGTTTAACCCAAGCACAGAAACCCAGAGTGGAGCTACCTTCAGCAACCAGCAGGATGCTACTTCTGGCGATTTCGCCGTAACCGAAGTATTTGCCGAATTCAACCTGCCGATCTTGTCCGGTGCCAAGTACGCGGATGAGCTCTCTGTTGACGCCGCTATACGTTACTCTGACTACGATACTTTTGGTGGCCAGGCAACTTATAAAGTGGGTGCTGTTTACGCACCAACAGAAAACCTGCGCTTCCGTTCTAGCTTGTCCACAGCCTTCCGTGCACCAGGCATCTATGAGCTCTATAGCGGTACTGCGCAAAGTTATGAAACACTGATTGACCCCTGTGACACCAGTTCAGATAATCAAGGCAAGTTCTGTGATATGGTCGGTGCTGGCTTCACCCAAGCAGGCAACCAGATCGCTACTAATATCGGCGGTAATGAAGACCTTCAGCCGGAAGAATCTACCAGTTTTACCGCCGGCATCGTTTGGACCCCCTCCTTTACTGAAGACCTGTCCATTACCCTGGACTACTTTAATGTAGAGATTAAAGACGCAATCACTTCTACAGATCTTCAGCAGTTACTAGACGACTGCTATCGTTCAGGCATAGCCACAGCCTGCAATGAAGAGCTTGTACGACGTGACGGCACCGGCCAGATTGTACACCTGGAAGGTTCTCTGCAAAATATTGGCGAAATCAATACCAGTGGTATCGATATCGATGTCGTTCAGAACTTCCACTACGATACTGGTAAGTTAGCTCTGCGTGCTCAAGCAACTCACCTGCTTGAGTACGATGAGTACAACGCCCAAACCGAACAAACTACCGATAAGGTAGATTATATTGGTGCCACCGGCGATGCTTTCACTAAATGGCGCGGTCTGGCGAGTGCCACTTGGTATGCTGACAATTGGGACTTTGGTGCCGACGTTCAATATATCGGTGACGGACACAGCCCATACCTGGACATGCCTTCTCACACCTACTTGAACCTGAAAGGTGGTTGGGATGTCAACGATGCTATGCGCTTGACTGCCGGTATTGATAACGTAACTGACCGTGAGCCATCTACCACATCCGGTAGCGACTGGAACGGCACTTACGACTACCAAGGCCGCTACGCATGGGCTGGTGTTACTTACCAGTTCTAAGTAACGACTCTCTAAGTCGAAAGTAAAAAGGGGCCATCTTGGCCCCTTTTTTATTGGTAACGGTGTATTCGGGAGTGCCCCGCCCGATTGACCTTACATATTTAGTCCAAGTAAGGGTTTATTCACCCTCGATCACTAAGTGCAACTTACGTTGATACGCATTAACGGTTGAGGGACTAGTTACCAGCGAAAAAGCCTCTTCAAAGCTCTGTCGCGATGCAGCCATGTCACCGAGCTGATATCGAGTTAAACCAAGTAGAAAGTGGAAACGATGATCGTCCTCATGGCGTGAAACAGCTTTGCGCAGACGGCGCTCAGCGCGCTTGAAGTCCCCCTGCTCATAGGCGTCTCGTGCTTGGTAGAAAAGGAAGTAGGGATTGCGCTCCCGGTGGAAGCGGGCACGCTTGGCGTAGAGGTCGGCCAGTTCAGCTTTGCCATTGTAGCGGTGTAGCCTCTCCAGATTACTGATGGCAACGAGATTACTGCTTTTTAAATGAAGGGCCTGCTGGTAGCTCTGTTGTGCTTCGCGCATAAAACCGAAATGGCTGTACATGGCCCCCAAATTGGCCCATAGGTCACTTCTCTGCGGGCGTAGCTCTAGTGCTTTACGCAGGTATAAAAAGGCCTGCTCCCTCTCGCCTGCACGCATTAATTCGACCCCACGGTTGCTGTAATAAAGAGCGAAGGCCGTTGTGTCATCCAGGGTGTACTGATCATAGGCGGAATCATAAGCAGAGAGGTTAAAGTCGATCACGCGACGGCCACGGGCGCTTTCCGACACCATATTCACATGGCGATAGACTACAAAGGTCTCGGCGTCGTCATGACTCCAAACCGGCGGGACTGCCACCTGATTAAAAGAGGCTTCGGCCCCTAGCTCCCTCGCCATCGCGACCATCATCAGAGTAAATGCCAAACAATTTCCCCGCGCTTGGCGGTAAGTCTCCATGGCGGTGAGAGTACTGCTTTCGTCGTATTCAACGGTAAAGTCGCGCTGCTCAAAGGCGCGAATCAATGCCGCCAAGCGGCTTTGTGGACTGGCGCTTGGAGCCAGCGCTCTCAAGTAGGCTCGTACATCGGAATCTAATCCCAGAAGATCCTCTTGTGGCAACTCCTTCATAGAGACGGTTCTGCCAAGCAAAGCTTCGCCACTCAAGGCTCTATCCAAGTCAATTGGATGGTTATCAGTGGGGGGCATGCTGGCACAAGCGGTCAAAAACAAGTTCAGACTGAGTAGCAATAGGGTTTTCATTGTTATTTTCCCCTTAATATCCTTTGTTATTCAGGATTTAACACTTATCAGGCAGCAATGGAAGCACCCTATTAGCAATTCTCTAAATTGTCTCACAACGGTTCGCCTGTAAATTAGACAGCTGGTAAACTCTGGAGATTGCTTTGGAGGCTAGCGCGCTAGTTTCAATCACCGAGCTCAACGAGTAAGACTCTCTCGTAGCTAAGAATGGAACCGGTTAGCGAAAGTATCCTGAAACAATATCTTGAGGGGATATAGTTTCCCCTGAATAGACGAGAGGACCGAATGGTCACAGTGAGCCATTGCTCAGGATCAAAAGAGATGTACCCGGTATGCCCCTGCATACCCTACTAGAGCTATAACAACTGGAAATTCAGCTTATGTCGTCGAACGCACATCAGAATGGGGGAGGCTTTTTTGGTCACCCAAAAGGGCTTTCCACGCTTTTCTTCACCGAAATGTGGGAGCGAATGAGTTACTACGGTATGCGCGCCCTGCTCGTACTGTTTATGACCGCCAGCTTGCAAGAAGAAGGGTTAGCCTTCACTGTTGCTGCTGCAACGGCTATTTATGGTCTTTACACCGGTGCCGTCTACTTCCTTGGTCTGCCCGGTGGCTGGATTGCGGATCGCCTACTCGGTGGTCAGCGGACGATATGGTACGGCGGCATTATCATTATGTGCGGCCATATCGTTCTGGCAATCCCGACTGATAGCAGTTTCTTTATTGGCTTGATCCTGGTTGCTTGCGGTACTGGTTTACTAAAACCCAATATCAGTGCCCTGGTCGGCCACCTCTATCAGCCCGATGATGTTCGCCGCGATAGTGGCTATGCGCTCTACTATATGGGCATCAACATCGGCTCCATACTCGGTTATGCAATTTGTGGATACTTTGGCGAAAATGTCGGCTGGCACTGGGGCTTTGGCGCCGCAGCAGTCGGGATGGCGGTCGGCCTAGTCCAGTACCGCAGGACCATTGGCAATCTTGGTGATGCCAGCCTGGCACCAGAGAATCCCTTAGCGCCAGAGAAGGCCAAGCTCGCATGGCGAGTCATTGGCGTAATCGCTATCGCTGTAGCCCTGATCACTGGTCTGGCTATGAATGGCACTATCACTATCAACCCAACCGTCATGGCCCAGTATGTCGCCGTGGCCTTTACCCTGACCTTCCTGGCCTATTTCGGATTCATCTACTTCGGCGGCAAGCTGAGCGCTTCCGAGAAAAAGAAAATGTGGGCCCTGTTCCTGGTTTGTGTGGCCTCTACCTTTTTCTGGTCAGGCTTCGAGCAGGCTGGATCTTCTCTTAACCTGTTCGGCCGCGATTACACTGACCGCCTGATCGGCTCCTTTGAGATGCCAGCATCCTGGCTGCAAAGCTTCAACTCACTATTTATCATTACCTTATCGCCTTTCTTCGCCGCTCTGTGGATTAATCTCGGTAAACGAATGATTACTCCCTCCTACGGGCTCAAGTGTGCGATTGGTCTTATCATCATGGCCAGCGGCTTCCTGGTCATGTTCTTCGCGGCTCAGTATGCTGCCGAAGGATTGAAAGTTGCGCCTTACTGGTTGGTCACAACTTACTTCCTGCACACTGTTGGTGAGCTTTGCCTGAGCCCAGTAGCATTGAGTGCAGTGAGCAAGCTGTCTCCACGCCGCTTTGCTGGACAGATGATGGGTGTCTTTGTACTCACCTACTCCATTGGCAATATCTTCTCAGGCCTACTGGCCGGACACTTTGATCCTAGCAATGTCGCCGAAATGCCAAGCTTGTACCTACAAATCAGTCTGTTTACCATCGGCGTAGGCATCATTCTCGCCCTGATCAGCTTGAAGTCCAAGTATTGGGAGAGTGACACCGGCGAGGCCCAACAGGCAGCCCCTTCTGGAGCAAGCACTAAAACTGCATAGAGCTCACTAGCAATCGAGCCTAAGAAAATAAAAAGCCGCTGTTCTCAGCGGCTTTTTATTTTTGAACATCAAAACCTATCCCCAGAATAAAATCTGGTACTAGCCAGTGATTAAGTTGTAATTTTCCCAGATAAAGTGAATCCCGATCGCAAAAAGCAATAAAGCAAAGCAAAGCTTCAACCGTGCGGCTGAAAATCGGTGGGCCAGGCTCGCGCCTAATTTGGCAAAAAATACACTGGTCAGAACAATCCCCAAAAAAGCTGGCCAATAAATATAACCACTGCTCCAGCTTGGTAGTAACCTGTTACCCCATCCCTGTACAACAAAACTAAGTGACCCGGAAATTGCAATCGGCAAGCCAAAAGCAGCAGACGTACCAACCGCTTGCTGCATAGCTACACGAAAATGTGATAGGTAGGGCACAACAAGAGCTCCCCCACCAATACCAAAGATGGCAGCAAGCCAACCGATGCCCCCTCCCGAACACAATAGCGGGAGTGAACCTGGCAGATTGGCTTCACCTTCTACTAACTCTCCTGAATGCAAACTCCCCAATCCCATGCGGAAAGCCATTACTATGGCGAAAATACCTATAAACAGCTGCAGCCAGGCGCCAGGTAATAAATCCGCCGTAACGCCACCGAGCCAAGAGCCAAAAAGTATCCCCGGAGTCATGACCCAAAATAAGTGCCAATCCACTGCACCCTTTGCGTTATGGGCCCATACAGAACTGATGGAAGTCACGATAATTGTGGCCAGCGAGGTCCCCACAGCCATATGGGTCAACACTTCAGGAGAGACACCTGTAGCAGAAAAAATTAGTACCAGTGCCGGAACAATAATCAGGCCTCCGCCAATCCCCAGAAGACCTGCCGCAGTGCCAGCAACTGCACCGAGTAAAAGGTAAATGAATAAAATATCCATATCGTTTTAGTTTAGCCGCAAAAAACGATACGACTAATCACCCAATTATTTGGAGGGGATTGCTCCATATTTAAGGAGCCAGAAGGCAATTGGATAAATGACCAAAACACCCCAAATAACTGCTGTCATTTCAAGGGCTTCAATCAAATAGCTCCACCCATAGAGGCACTTTTTATTAGGGTAAGCGAGTAGCTTTATGAAACGAGTAGATTACTATTGAGCCAAATAAAACGCCCACCGATGATACAGAGCAACACCGCAAAACCATGCTTTAACCACTTTGCCGGAAGACGGTGAGCCAGATTGGCACCAAGGCGGGCAAAAATAGTGCTTGTTGCAACAATGCCCAAAAAGGCCGGCCAATAGATATAGCCGCTACTCCAGCCAGGTAATAGGATGTTGCCCCAGCCCTGCACCGCAAAACTCAGAGCGCCCGCTAGAGCAATAGGCAAACCACAGGCTGAGGATGTGGCAACCGCACGCTGCATTTGCACCCGGCAGCGGGATAGAAATGGCACCGTGAGTGAACCCCCACCAATACCAAAAATCGCAGAGGCCCAGCCAATTCCAGCTCCGGAAAGAGTCATTATGGGAGCGGCCGGTATATGGCCTACCCCCTCTGCCGCCTCGTTGTGCCGCAAGCCGCTCAACCACATGCGAACGGCAATAATAATGGCAAAGATACCAATCAATAATTGCAGCCAGGCGCCGGGCAGCCACTCCGCCGTAACGCCTCCAAACCAAGAACCAAGGAGAATACCGGGGGTCATCATCCAAAATAAGCGCCAATCCACTGCGCCTTTTTTATTATGTGCGCGTACGGAGCTGATGGAGGTAATGATAATAGTAGCGAGAGATGTCCCCACCGCCATGTGGGTAAGAATATCCGGGGATATACCCATTGCAGTAAAAACCAGTACCAGTGCTGGAACAATAACCAAGCCACCGCCCACCCCAAATAGACCGGCAATAGTTCCAGCCGCAGCCCCCACCAAGAGATATACAAGTAAGGTTTCCATCCAATCCCTATCCTTACGAAGTCGCAAACACTGAGGACAGCCCTGCTTTGATTAAGAGTTCTTTATAAAGAGCATGGAAAGCGTTTTCGAGGCATTAATACCCTCGAGCTTCGACGGTAAGCCAGTCAAACCCGTCTTGCTGGCAAGCAAAAATACAGTTTTCAACACTTTCCAGCATTTCAGCCAAAGCGGAGCGGGCAAGTTCCAGCGTATTGTTTTTCTCGCTAATATGGGCAACTACCAAATGTTGAAGCTGCTCGTAACCCACGCGCTGTAGAAACCCCGCAGCCTGCTGGTTACTGAGGTGTCCATAAGCACCGCCCACTCGCCTCTTTAAAGAAGGAGGATAAGGTCCTTGGGCCAACATCTGAGGGTCGTGATTAGCCTCCAGAACCAGCGCATCGCACCCGGCAAAATGGGACTCTACGTGGGGAGTCACCGTGCCGAGGTCAGTCAAAAGACCAAGGCTGCTCCCGCGGCTGCGAAATACATACTGCGCAGCCTCTCTGGCATCGTGAGGCACGGCAACAGGTGTTACCTGGATATCGGCAACCACAAATGGCTGATGTCCCTCAATCAGATGTACTTGCGGCAGTTTGCCGATATCGCGGGCGCGGAGTGTTCCGGGGGTCAGGTAAATTGGCAGGCCATATTTACGCGCAAGCGGCGCGACACCAGAGAGATGATCGCTGTGCTCATGAGTGACCAGTATTGCCGTGAGGTCAGCAGGTGACATGCCGAGCCTCAACATACGTCGCTCGGTTTGCTTGATAGTAAAGCCGCAGTCTACAAGGAGACACTGGTCGCCACTGGCGACCAGTGTACCGTTACCCTTACTGCCGCTTCCCAGAGAGGCGAAGCGCAAGCCCATTAAATCAGATTCTGCTGAATGGAAAGCAGCAGCTGGGAGGCCTTATTGCGTGAGAGAGGCTGGCCACGGGTATCGCGGACACGCACTTCGATTTCATCATTGTTGCCGCGAATCATGATCAGGTAGCCGGGGTAGTCGTCTTCGGGGACAGCGCCCACACCCAGCCCTTTAATTTCTTTGAATAGGGCCGGCTCACTTTCTACCGTGGGATCAATACCAGCGAGAATCTGCTGAAGAGTTACCTGGTCAGCGCTCTCGGCCAGCTCATCATCCTGTTTGGACTTTTTCCCCCAGGAGAACCAACCGCCGTCATCTTCTTCACTCTCCGCCAACTCGCGCTCTTCATCATAGGTGACGTAGAAAAGACCAATATCGGAGTCCTCGCGATGCAGGCGATAGGCGCCGGCGTTCACTGCGTGGGCAACCGTAGCCCAGGCGCGGTCCATTTCCAGGCCCATAGAAATATAGGGCTCGTGTCCAACCGGTTCTTGCAGCTGCACTTTTACGGAGCTACCACCGATCGCCTGAGCCACCAGGGAAGCGGAGGCACCAGCAGTATCGGCAGCCAGAGCCGTGGACATTTCATCGATCATCCAGCCCTCCCGTTCGGGACTGACAGAGCGCTCCGGCCAATTGACCGAACCACCTACCGGCGAATCGACACCTACGGACAGGTGGCGCACATGAACTTCCGTGGTATCTGGCTGAACCCCGGTTTCGATCTGCAGACGGTATTTATCCTTGGTATCCGGACTTTCGTCGAAAGTCATCCAAGCAGTTTCCATAATACCGGTACTGGCGTCAGACATTTCCACTCGCAAGCCTGAGCTGCGAAGAAAATAGTGCAATTGAGGCCAGACCTCTTCCGGGGGCTGGGAAACCAATACCCAGCGATTGCTGCCCAGCTTCTGAATTTTTACCCGCTCCAGCCCCGCATTAACAGATATCGCCTGGGGACGCGGTACTTCAAAGTCGCCGCCCTCTAAGCCATTTGCGGCGATCTGAGGAATCTCATAGAGCTCTTCCTGATGTTTGGTATTGATACCTTCAGGAATTTGTAGGGGGGTCAGGCTATCTGCCTGCTGGTAATCGTTACTGCGATCGCGAAAATAGCCATCGTTGCCGAACACACCACAACCCGCCAGGGTGAGACTGGAAATACAGAGCGCGGCTCCAACGGTCAATTTGTTCATTAAAGCTTTCCTGATTAATTCACGATTCGCAGGTTCATAGTACGCCGGCACTGCGCAGAGCCTCGCGCACTGTAGCATGATGCTCGGGGGAGAGACTGGTCAGCGGCAGGCGGATACCGCCATCCATACGGCCCATCTCCCTGAGAGCCCATTTCACCGGTATCGGGTTGGACTCCAAAAACAAAACTTTGTGCAATATTTGAATACGTTGATCTATGGCCCGCGCCGTCTCGGCATCATCAGTCAACGCGGCCTCGCACATCTGAGCCACCGCCGCCGGAGCCACATTGGCCGTCACACTAATATTGCCCTGCCCGCCCATCAGTATGAGCTCCATCGCAGTGCTGTCATCCCCGGAATAGACAGCAAACCCCTCTGGTAGAGTATCCAATAAAACTCTAGCGCGCTCCAGGTCACCGGTGGCCTCTTTGATTCCGATGATATTACTCACCGCGGCCAAGCGCTGAACCGTCTCCGGCAGCATGTCTACGGCAGTGCGACCGGGTACGTTGTAGAGAATTTGCGGGATCGCCACCGCCTTGGCAATCGCGCGGTAATGCTGGTACAGCCCTTCCTGGCTCGGCTTGTTGTAATAAGGGGTCACCAGTAGGCAGGCATCGGCGCCACAGCGGGTAGCGTTTTCGGTTAAATCGATAGCCTCGGCGGTAGAGTTGGCGCCAGTTCCCGCAATTACCGGAATACGCCCCGCAACCTGATCCACCACCCGGCGGATAACCTCAATATGTTCATTGACATCGAGCGTCGCGGACTCCCCGGTAGTGCCCACGGCAACCAGCGCACGCGTGCCCTGCTCGATATGCCACTCAACCAGGTTGTGCAAACTGTCCCAGTCCAAGCTTCCGTCTGCGTACATTGGGGTGGCCAGGGCCACCATACTGCCGGTAAACATCCTCACTCCTTAATTATCGCGCTCGGCCTGGAATAGCACCGCCAGAGTCGAACCAGTATGTTACTTAGGGCGCAGAATCTATGCCAGTGCGACTAAGTCGCCACTTTTCTGCGCTTCTTTTTCTTCTTGCGCACCCCTTCGTACACATTGGTCGCTCCCTCTGGGCGGGTCTTAAAGCGGCGGTGCACCCACATATACTGCTCGGGAGCCTCGCGGATACGGGCTTCAACGAAGCGGTTGACCAGAATTGCGTCCTGGAGTTCATCTCCAGAGGGAATTTCATCAATGGGGTCGTACACCTTAAGGCGGTAACCGGAGTTGTCATCCAATCGGGTAACAACATAGGGTACGACCCGCGCGCGACCCACACGTGCGAAGCGCGAAGTCCCCGTCACCGTCGCCGCAGGCACATCGAAAAGAGGCGCAAAAACCCCCTGTTTGATCCCGTAGTCCTGGTCCGGAGCATACCAGACGATCCGGCCACGTTGCAGGGCGCGCAGTACCCCCCGCACATCTTTGCGCTGGTAAACGCTGCCACCGCGGGTATGACGCTCGCGTCCCTTGCGCTGCATATAGTCGTAAACAGGGTTCTTGTGGGGCCGGTACATGCCATCCAGGGTCATGCAGGTACCCATCAGCGCCGCTCCAAGTTCCAGCGTGGTGAAGTGCATTGCCATCAGCAATACACCCTGCCCCTGGGTATGGATTTCCTGTAGCTGCTCCAGGCCCTCGATGACACAGCGCTTGCGCAGCCAGCGCGCCGAGCGAAACCAGGCCATGCCGGTTTCCATCAAGGCGATACCGCTGGACTCGAAATTGCGGTGCAACAGGACGGCGCGCTCGGTGTCGCTGAGTTCGGGAAAGCAGAGAGCCAGGTTGCGCTCGGCAATGGTTCGGCGGCTGGTGGCCAACCGGAGCATTGTCCGGCCAAAACCACGCCCCATCGCCAGTTGCCAGCGGTAAGGTAGTTGAGCCACCAGAAACCAAAGGCCAAACAGCAGCCAGGTCAGCCAGTACCGGGGGTGCAGCAGGGCCGCTCGAAAACGGGGTTTTTCCATCGGATTTCGCTACGAAACCGGCACCCAGGTGCCGGTCCAATCGGTTGAATTCGGCGTAGTATAACCCATGGAATACGGCACTGGCGCGAACAACTGGCTAGCGCCTAGATACATTAATGGCGCAGTAACGAGTCGAGCTCATCGACTGCGACGCACCAGTCAGAGTCTTCTTCTATGGCGCTCTGCAAAAACTGTCGCTGCCCCTCGCTCCAGAAGGATGCCGCGGACAGTTTCTCGTGCCGGTGCAGGTAGTGGGTAATCAAAAATTCGTGTATTTCCGCATCCTCTGAGGCCAGCCCAAGCTGGGCGAACAAATCATTGAGGGTGTGATGTCCGGTCGTCTCCATAAATGCTCCCCTGTTGTGTTCCCTTTCCGGTTTCGCAATTTTCTCTACCAATTATAGATAGCCCGGAACCCTCACTAAGGCGCGGGATTAGGGTTATCGCTGTGAACCGCCTCAATCGCAGTCAGCAGCTCTTCGCCAAGCCGCACATCGACACTGGCGAGGTTACTGCGCAGCTGATCCAGGGAGGTCGCACCGATGATATTGGAAGTCACAAACGGCTGTTGGTTGACAAATGCCAGGGCCATTTGAGCCGGGTTCAGGCCAAACTGACGGGCCAGCTCGACGTAGGCAGCGGTAGCGATGCTGCTGCGCTCCCCGGCATAGCGCTGGAAACGCTCGTACAAAGTGAGCCGCGCACCTGCGGGTTTTTCACCCCCCAAATACTTGCCAGAGAGCATTCCAAAGGCCAGTGGTGAATAGGCCAGCAAGCCACACTGCTCGCGCAGGGACATCTCGGCGCAACCGACCTCAAAGGTACGATTCAAGAGGTTATAGGGGTTTTGGATAGAAACGATACGTGGCTTGCCTAGAGTCACCGACTCCTTGAGATACTCGTGCATACCCCAGGGCGTTTCATTGGAAATACCGATATGACGGGCCTTGCCCAATTTCACCAGTTCTTCCAGTGCACTGAGAGTCTCGGCAATGGCGATACCCTCATCTGCGCTGTGCTGGTAACCGAGGCGCCCGAAGAAGTTAGTATGGCGCTCTGGCCAGTGCACTTGGTAGAGATCGATATAGTCGGTGCCCAACCTTTTAAGAGAGTGATCGCAAGCCTCCAATATTTGCTTGCGATTGAGCCTGGGCCCGGAACGCAGATGACCCACACCGGAGTTGGCCTCACCGCGCCCAGCCACCTTGGTGGCAATAATCAGCTGGTCGCGCCCCCCCCGAGCTGTGAGCCACCTGCCGATATACGCCTCAGTCCGCCCCTGGGTTTCAGGGCGCGGTGGCACCGGATACATTTCTGCGCAGTCGATAAAGTTCACCCCCTGGCTCAGGGCATAGTCCAGCTGCTCAGCGGCATCATCGGCATTGTTTTGCTCGCCAAAGGTCATGGTGCCCAGGCAGATCTGGCTGACTTTGAGGTTGCTAGTACCGAGCTGGCGGTATTCCATGGAGTCCTCCTCCGCACAAATAAACAGGGAATTATGCCCCGCGTCGCTACTGATGGGGTAGAGGGCTAGGGGAACTTCACAAGAAGAGAGGCGGCAAATAAATAGTGCCGCAGGAGGTTGGGGGTGGCATCGCCACCCCCAATAGCAGGGACCCTGGAATTGCCCCCGCAATGATCAGCTAAATTCGGCCTCAACTTGCGGGGTGGTCTCCGCATCGTAGTCGACTCCCGCGACCCCAAAACCAAATAACTTGAGGAAATCGGCCTGGTAACCTTTGTAGTCGGTCAGCTCAAACAGGTTTTCCGCGGTTACTTGCGGCCATAATTTCTCAATTTTTGCCTGAGTCTCCGAACGCAACTCTTTGTCGTCCATGCGCAGGCGGTTTTCCCCATCGAGGCGTGGAGTGTCGGTATAAAGCCCCTCGGTGTAGAGGCGATAAAGCTGTTCAATACAGCCTTCATGGGTACCCTCTTCCTTCATCACCCTGTAAATAAGGGAAATATACAGAGGCATCACCGGAATCGCAGAACTGGACTGGGTGACCAGGGCCTTGAGCACCGCTACGTTGGCCGCCGCCGGGCTACTCTCGGTAATCGCTCTGGCTGCGCGGTCCAGATCCTCCTTCGCCTTGCCAATCGTCGCGTGGCCGTATATCGGCCAGGTGAGCTTTTCGCCGATGTAGGTGTAAGCCACAGTTTTGCAGTTATCGGACAGCACACCGGCTTCGCCAAGCGCCTGCATCCACAGCTCCCAGTCCTCACCGCCCATCACCTTCACGGTGTTCGCAATCTCTTCCTCATTAGCCGGATCCACCGTGATATCAGTGATTTCCAGCTTATCGGTATTCAGGTTTTTTGCCGTGTAGGACTCGCCAATGGGTTTCAGTACAGAGCTGTAAAGCTCACCAGTCTTGGGGTCTGTGCGGCGCGGTGAGGCGAGGCTGTAGACCACAAGATCCACCTGGCCCAGATCCTCCTTAATCATCTCCACCGCCTTGGCTTTTATGGCGTCGGAGAAGGCATCGCCATTGATACTCTTGGCATAGAGACCGGCCTTGTGCGCCTCGCTTTCAAAGGCCGCAGAATTGTAGTAACCGGCAGAAGCGGTGCGCTTCTCCGTGGGCGGTTTTTCGAAGAATACCCCCAGAGTCTTGGCGCCACTGCCGAAAGCGGCGGTTATCCGCGAGGCCAGTCCGTAACCGGTGGAGGCACCCACAACCAAGACCCGTTTGGGGCCATTGTCGATCGCTGGCTGCGACTGAATGTACTCAATCTGTTCGCGCACATTGGCGGCACAACCCTGCGGGTGGGCATTGGTACAAATGAATCCGCGTACTTTCGGCTGGATAATCATCCTTACTGTCTCTCCCTTTGCACTTGGGGAATCGTGGTTATGTGATCACAGATACGCTGACCGCGCATCGGGAAAACTATGGCGTAAAAAGCGGCATATCGACGCCTGAGTCACACCGCTTCGCCATTCTAATGGTTGTGTCTCAGGAGTCCCATAGCGGCTTTTCCCTCCTGTTAACCGGGCTGTCCAGAATATCCCCCGTGGCGGCCAAAGTGGCCACACTTCCTCACTATTGTGACTCAATACACTATTTTTGAGCTAGAAATAGAGATTCGCGCCACCTTTGAGTGCCAATCCTCTATTTATGGCACCATTTTTTCTTATTTCCTTGGCTACACTTTTTCTGGCTTGGCACGCTGTATGCAGAATTTATTTTGTGAGTGCCGTGATCACCTCACCCAGGTGGTTTCCGCACCCTCGATTACCATCGGCTGTTAAACCTCAAGCTAGTTAAGGAAGGTTCGTGTGAAATACTACTCCCGTCACTGTGTAAAACCCGGCGATCTGAACCCAGCCCAACGCCTGTTTGGCGGCCAGTTACTCGCCTGGATTGATGAAGAGGCGGCCATTTTCGCCGGCTGCCAGATGGGCACCCCTATGCTGGTGACCAAAATCATGTCTGAGATTGATTTCATCAGCCCGGCCTGCTGTGGCGATGTGGTGGAGTTTGGTTTTGAGGTCGTAGGCATCGGCCAAACCTCCCTGACCGTGCACTGCGAGGTGCGCAACAAACAGACCCAGCAACTCATTGTGCACGTAGAACAGATCGTATTTGTTGCGCTGGATGCCAACGGCAAACCCACGCCCCACGCCAAAGCTGGTATGACGCTGAAACAGGCACACAGCGCCACGCAACGCGAGCGGGAGGTGCGCGAACGCCGGCTCGCCAGCTAGCCCCCCAACGGTAATAAGCACAGCTTCCGGGTGGCGGTACACAAATCCTTGCGTCTACCGCCATCGAACAGATTGTCACTGGGTTATGAAACGTTGAAAGATCGAGCTCAAAGCTTCCTCAGCGGCCTCGATTTCTCCAAACAAGCCCCCTGGCAACTGGCTGCACCCATGCCCGCTTAATCACTGGGAGCCCGCACCAAAAAGAACCATAAGGCGCCATCCACAAAATAGGTCATTAGTGTATGCTGGCGCGGATATACCTTGTCTGCAATGGGGTTTCCGCAGTTATGTCCAGTCTTCGCCAACACGGGTACCGCCTGTTATTACTGGCCATTTTCACTCTTGCCTGGTCCTGGGCCGCCTGGGAACCGCTGCATCCGGATGACTGGCTATTGGAAAATTACCTGGTCTTCGCCGCCCTGCCGATTATTTTACTCAGCACCCGTATTTTTCCTCTCTCCAATGTTTCCTACACACTGATCACCCTATTTATGTGCTTGCATGTGATCGGATCGCACTACACCTATGCCGAGGTGCCCTTTGGCGTCACCCTCGGCGAGTGGCTCGATACTGAACGCAATATGTACGACCGGCTTGTGCATTTCAGTTTTGGCTTATTACTGGCCTATCCAGCCCGAGAAATTTTGATTCGCCTCGCCGGCCTGCGTGGGTTTTGGGCCTATTTTTTCCCGGTGGATATCACTTTCGCCCTCTCTTCCATCTACGAAATTATTGAGTGGCTAGCCGCGCGCAGCGTGTCACCGGAACTCGGCATCGCCTTTCTCGGTTCGCAAGGAGATATCTGGGATGCACAAAAAGATATGCTGCTTGCGGGGCTCGGCGCCATATTGGCCATGTCCATCGTCCTCGCCCTGAACCTTTGGCTGAACGCCAATACTTGGCGGGACATTCGCAATAGTGTGCGGGTGCCCACAGGGGGTCGCACCCTCGGGGAGACCAAGCTCCTGCAGTGGTGGCGCAAGCGCCACGGCCACTAAAGCAGCCTCTCAGCCCCCATCGGCATAGGTTAACGGCAGGCGAGTTGTCTGCTTCATGGTTTCCATCACAAAACTGGAACTGACGTCGAAAAGGTCGGCCTTGATCAGCGCCTTGTAGAGGCGGTCATAACCGGGCATATCGGTCACCACCGCCTTGATCAGGTAATCGAGATCCCCACTCATTCGGTGAACCTCTAAAATCTCCGCAATACCCTGCACCAGGGTATTGAACTGCGTCGCCCACTGATCATTGTGCTGGTTGGTACGGATGGAGATATACACCGTGAGTGGCAGGTTGAGCTTATGCGGATTGAGGAGCGTGACTCGCTCGGCGATCACTCCCTCCTCCTCCATTTTCTGGATACGGCGCCAGCAGGCTGATTTCGAAAGTCCTACCCTATCGGCAATTTCCCCAACCGAGAGCGTCGCATCCTGCTGCAATAACTCCAAAATTTGCCTGTCCTGCCTGTTAAGCCCTGTCCCCATTTACTCTCCCCTACCGCTACCAACCTCATCCGTGAAGCTATCGTCTCACCAAACAAATAAATTTCAAAACATTGAACCCCAATATAGAAAATATCGGCACAACGTTTCGAAATTAGAAAAAAAATCGTGCAAATAGGAACATTGTTTCGGGCCCAAGGCACTAGAGTGGCACTACAAAACAAGGAGAAGGGCTATGATCACTCTTATCAAGCACATCCGTGAATCTGTCATCGGCGACAGGCTGCCAATCCCCACGCCTTTTGGATCCAGACCCCTGATCTATGCCGACTACACCGCATCCGGCCGCTCACTGAGTTTTATCGAGGATGCGATCCGCCAGCGGGTGCTGCCCTTCTATGCCAACACCCACAGTGAAAGCTCTTATACCGGCGCGCAAACCTCTGCTCTGCGGGAAGAGGCCCGCGAAGAAATTCGCCGTGCGGTCAATGCGGGCCCAGAACACAAGGTGATTTTCTGTGGTTCCGGGGCTACCGCCGCCATCAACAAATTGATCGATATCCTCAATTTACGCCTGCCGGCGGACCTGAATGAACGCTACCAACTGCTGGAGAGAATCCCGCAGGAGCAGCGGCCAGTGGTTTTTATTGGCCCCTACGAGCACCATTCAAATGAACTGCCCTGGCGAGAGAGCATTGCCGAACTGGTATCTATTCCCTTGGACAGTGATGGGAGCCTGGATACCGAGAGCCTGGAAAACCACTTGTGTACTTACGCCGAGCGCCCCCTGAAAATCGGCAGTTTTTCCGCCGCCTCCAATGTGACCGGAATCATCACCGATATAAAAGCCGTAACCCGCCTGCTGCACACGCACGGCGCCCTGTCATTTTGGGACTATGCGGCGGCGGCGCCCTATTTGAAGATCGACATGTGCCCTGCCGAGGACTCTCAGGAATATGCCACTATGGAGGCGGTCTTTATCTCTCCACACAAATTTGTCGGTGGCCCAGGCACGCCTGGTGTCCTAATCGCACATCAAAAACTGTTGCAAAACTCAGTCCCGGCAACACCCGGTGGGGGCACTGTGCTTTATGTGACTCCAGAAGATCACCGCTATCTGAAAGATCCGGAACGCTGTGAAGAGGGCGGTACGCCCGCTATTGTCGAGTCGATTCGCGCCGGAATGGTCTTCAAGCTGCAGAGCATGGTGGGCACCGATGAAATTACCCGACGTGAAGAGGTATTGGTAAAGCGCGCCCTGCGGCGCTGGTCGCAGGTGGATAACCTCGAAATTCTCGGCAGCCTGGATGCGCCGCGCCTCTCCATCGTTTCCCTACGGGTCCGCTGGCAGGATAAAGACCTGCATTACGGTTTTGTCGTGGCGCTGCTTAACGACCTTTTCGGCATTCAGGCACGCGGTGGCTGCTCCTGCGCGGGCCCATACGGTCACACCCTACTGGGCCTCGATATGGATTACAGCCACGCCCTCGAAAAACAGATTATTCAGGGGCAAAAACTCTTGCGTCCGGGCTGGGTACGCCTGAACTTTAATTATTTTATTGACGATGAGGTCTTCGAATACCTGCTAGAAGCGGTGGCCTTGATCGCGCGACACGGCTGGAGACTACTGCCCTACTACGCCTTTGACACAACCCAAGCGGTCTGGCGTTATCAGAATACAGCCCCGGAGCCGAGAACTAGCCTGGCAGAACTGGACTTTCTCAATTTAGAGGGGGGTCGGAAGGAAAGCACCCAGCCGCTGCGCGCGCTGGGCGATTATCTGGCCATCGCCAAGGAAGCGTTGTGTTGCAAGCGGCGGGAAGCACACTACTGCGATGTAACACTTCCCGCAGAGGCTGAGGCTCTACGCTGGTTCGTCAGCCCCGGGGAAGCAGCTCGCGCGCTCTAGGGCCCCAGTTCAACAGCGCCTAAGTGTCAATGCAGTATCAGCGCAACAACAGTAACGGCTGGCGAGTCTTCAACAGCATCTTTGCGGTGATGCTGCCCATTAACAGATCGCGCAGGCGATTGTGGCTAAAAGCCCCCATCACGGTGAGATCAATCTGATGTTCAGCCTGGTAGTCAATCAGGGACTCCACTGGATTGCCCTCCAGATGGCTGGCGGTCACCGCCAGGCCGGCCGCATCCAGTTCCGCACTGGCCTGCGCCAGTAGTTTTTGCGCGACGTCCTCAGGCCCCACACTCACCAAGTGGCAAGATAACGGTTGAAACAACGGGCTCTGGGCCACCAGAGACAGCGCTTTGCGCGCGGCCTCACTGCCGTCGTAAGCGAGCATGATGCGCTTCGGAGGCTGGAATTCCCGATTCACGACCAGAATGGGCTTGTGCAGCGCTCGCACCACCGTTTCCAATTGAGTGCCCAGGCCTTTATCGGAATCTGCGTGTTCTTCGCCGCGAATCCCCAACACCAGAACGCGAATGGAGTCTTCAAGCTCGACAACGGATTCGGCCAGGCTATCGTGACGCTGACAGGTCATCGCCTGCTGAACCCCGGCAGCTTCAACACGGCTTCGCGCAGCCTGTAACATCAGTTTGCCCTGCTTCACCAGCAGCTGTGCGCGCTGCTGTTCCAGCGCGGTCAACTCCTCCAGCAACTCTTCCTGACTGCCCAGGCCGATACTACCGGTAAAGTCTGTTACCGCCGGAACCTCACTGCGCTCGATGTTGTGCAACAGCTTGAGCGGCGCGCCCAGGTTATCGGCCAGCCAGGCCGAGTAATCGCAGACCGAGCCGGTATAACGGGAGCCGTCGATACAGGAAAGTATCAGCGGCGCGGTCGCGCCAGTTCCCGGTACAGGGTTGTTATCGCTGTTGCTTATGGCCATCAATGTCCTCCAAGAACCCTTTCAATTTCCTCGGGTTTATCGTGTACGCCGAACCGATCGACGATCGTCTCAGTGGCTTTATTTAACCCCACCAACTCCACCTGGGAGCCCTCGCGACGAAACTTCAACACGACCTTATCGAGGGCGCTCACCGCAGATACATCCCAGAAGTGCGCGCGGCTCAAATCAATAACGACGGTGTCCACGACTTCTTTGAAGTCGAACGACGCGGTAAATTTATCGGCGGAGTTGAAAAATACCTGCCCTATCACTTTATAGGTGCGACGACTCTGTGCCTCATCGAGCTTGCTGCTCACATACATAAAGTGGCTTACCTTGTTGGCGAAGAACAACGACGCCAGTAGCACACCGACAAATACACCATAAGCCAGGTTATGCGTCCACACTACCACAATCACCGTCGCCAGCATCACCAAGTTGGTGGAGAGCGGATAGTGCTTCAAGTTGCGGATGGAGCCCCAGTCAAAGGTGCCAATAGAAACCATGATCATCACCGCAACCAGTGCCGCCATGGGAATCACTGCCACCCAGTCACTGAGGAAAACCACCAGGGTTAAGAGGCCAATACCTGCTACCAGGGTCGAGAGACGCCCGCGACCGCCGGACTTCACGTTGATCACCGACTGGCCGATCATCGCACAGCCGGCCATGCCGCCCAGAGTGCCGGCGGCAATATTGGCAATGCCCTGCCCCTTACACTCGCGATTTTTGTCGCTGGGGGTATCGGTCAAGTCATCGACAATAGTCGCCGTCATCAGAGATTCCAGCAGACCCACCACCGCCAAACCGGCGGAATAGGGGAAGATGATCTGCAGGGTTTCGAAATTTAGCGGCACTTCGGGCCAGAGGAAAATTGGCAGAGTGTCGGGCAGTTCACCCATATCGCCGACGGTGCGGATATCTATCCCCATGATCACGGCAACCGCAGTGAGCAACAAAATACACACCAGCGGTGAAGGAATTGTCTTACCGATTACGGGCACATAGGGGAAAAGATAAATAATCCCCAGGCCCGCTGCCGTCATGGCGTAGACCTCCCAGCCACCGCCGACCAACTCGGGCATCTGTGCCAGGAAAATCAGAATCGCCAAAGCATTCACAAACCCGGTCACCACAGCGCGGGAAACGAAGCTCATCAAGCTTCCCAGCTTCAGGTAGCCGGCGATAATTTGCAGTACCCCCGTGAGCAGCGTCGCCGCCAGCAGGTATTGCAGCCCGTGCTCCTTCACCAGTGTAACCATCAGCAACGCCATGGCACCGGTGGCCGCGGAAATCATCCCCGGCCGGCCACCGACAAAGGCGATAACCACCGCAATACAGAAAGAGGCGTAGAGTCCGACCCTGGGATCTACCCCGGCGATAATGGAAAAGGCGATGGCCTCGGGAATCAGGGCCAGAGCCACTACCAGGCCGGCGAGGACGTCGCGACGTATATTGCCGAACCAGTCGGCTTTGGTCGATGAGAGCAGCGAAGGAAGGAACATAAACGCAATAAATTTGAATTGATCAAAAAAAGGCCGCGCACTCTACCACAAGCACAGCCCCCCCGCATGAATCCCCCTTTCAGACCATAGGTTGCGTGGACAGGTTTTTGCCATCCGCTTTGCCCGGTTTCACTTACCCCCACCTTTTACTGCCCCGTTCAAACACCGGACAGGGCGGACAGCGGACACTTTTCGCGGACACCCCAGTAAAACCTCGCCATCTTTCAAAAATTAAAAAAACTATATATTTCAACAGGTTAAACCATTTTCAAAAGTTGGCACAGAGCTTGCTATCTACCCGGAAAAACCAATTTTTTGGATTTGCATCCGAACAGAAAAGCTTTTGCATCCAAGTTGGGAAAGCAAAAGTATCGATACAGAGAAATGGACAGCAAGATGATCAGAGACACTTCCAGGCAAGATACAAAAATAGAAGCAGCGCCACTGTGGAAGAACCCCAAAGCAATAAAAAGTACCTTGGCTCTCGGCTTCGCCGTTGCTTTTCTCACCTGGGGAATCAACGCTTGGCACAGCACGGGCTCAGTCGATCACACCCTCTCGCTGTCGCGCATCAACATCGCCCAGGTCGAGCGCGGCAACCTGGTACGCGATCTAGTCGTACAAGGCAAAGTGATCGCCGCCAACAGCCCCACCTTGTTCAGTCCAGCGCAGGGCATAGTGAAGTTTTCCGTAAAAGCCGGCGACAGCGTCAAAGCCGCCCAGAGACTCGCCTCGGTGGATAGCCCGGAGCTGTCCAGTCAGCTCGCCCAAGAGAAGGGCCAACTCAACCAGCTTTCAGTGCAACTGCAACGACAGAAAATTCAAGCCAAGCGCCAGCAGATGGAAAACCAGCAGAAGGCCGATCTGGCCGAGGTTAATCTCATCGCGGCCAAGCGGGAACTGAAGCGCTCGGAACTCTCCATGGAGAAACAGATTATCTCCCTACTCGATTTTGAAAGGAGCAAAGATGATATGTCCCGCGCCAAGCTGGAATACCGCCAGGCCGTACAAAATGCGGAGCTGGAAAAAGAATCCCTCACCTTTGAAACCCAGACACTGGAATTGCAGCTGTCCCAGCAACAGCTCCAGGTTGAAGAGCTCGAACGCCGCGTGCGCGAGCTCGACATTCTCTCTCCCGTAGATGGAACCATTGGCAGCCTCGCGGTCACCCAGCGCAGCGCCGTCGCCGCTAACACACCGCTGATCACCGTCGTAGACCTCACCAGCTTCGAGCTGGAAGCCGCAGTCCCCGAAAACTATGCCGACGATCTGGGCCTGAATATGGCCGTAGCAATCAATTTGGGGGGCAGTGAGCTGCCCGGTGAAATTACCGCAATATCCCCGGAAGTGATCAACAACCAGGTCATCGCCCGCGTGCGTTTTACCGAGGCACAACCACAGAACCTGCGTCAGAACCTGCGCCTCACCGCTCGCGTGCTGCTGGAGAACCGCAATAACGTATTGCTGGTAAAACGCGGCAGCTTTCTCGATCAGAGCGGGGGTCGCCATGTATTTCGCCTCAACGATGAACAACAGGCCGAGCGCGTTGCCATCCAGGTCGGCGCACTGGGTTTAAGGCAGGTGGAGATCGTTTCCGGTTTGCAGGAGGGGGACCAGATCATTATCTCCGCCGCCGAAGAGCTGGAGAGCGCGCAACTGGTTGCCTTGAAGAAATAGAGACACTCAATGACCGGCGGCTGTAGAAATTCTATGACTCCGCTAATGAAACAATTTAAAAATTCAGTGAAAAAACAAGGAACATCGCCATGCTTAAAATGCATAACGTTCGCAAGAGTTTCCGTACAGACACCATAGAAACCCACGCCCTGCGCGACTTCAGCCTGGAAGTGAAAGAGGGAGAGTTCGTCTCTGTCACCGGCCCCAGCGGCTCCGGTAAGACCACTTTTCTCAATATCGCAGGGTTATTGGAAACCCCAACCGGAGGACAATACTTGCTGGATGGTGAAGATGTCAGCAACCTGAATGACCGCCAGCGCTCACGACTGCGCAATGAGAAAATTGGTTTTATTTTCCAGGGATTTAACCTGATCCCCGACCTGAATCTGTTCGACAATATCGATGTACCGCTGCGCTATCGCGGCTTCAATGCCAACGAGCGGCGCAAGCGTATCGAAAAAGTGCTGGAACAAGTGGGCCTGTCCGCCCGCGCCAAACATCTACCCGCACAATTATCCGGTGGACAACAACAGCGTATCGCTATCGCCCGCGCCCTGGCCGGCGAACCGCGCTTTCTGCTCGCCGATGAACCCACCGGTAATCTCGACTCCCTGATGGCACGCCAGGTTATGGAGCTATTGGAGTTTATTAACGAGTGGGGCACGACCATTGTGATGGTCACCCACGATCCGGAACTGGCCCGTCGCGCACACCGAAATATTCAAATTGTGGATGGCCAGGTTTGCGATTTACGCGCAGTTCCCGCCCAGCCTGCTGCCGTTACCGTCTGAGGAGTTGGCACAATGCTTGGATACTATATATCCCTGGCCCTGCGCAGCCTGCGCGGTACGCCTATTCTCAGCGCTCTTATGATCGCCGCTATCGCCGTTGGCGTGGGCGCATCTATGACCGTACTCACTCTCAACTATATGATGTCGCAAAATGCACTAAAACATAAGGACGATGTACTTTTCGCGGTGCAGCTTGATAGCTGGGATGTTAACAAGGCTGCCAACACGGCCAATGAAATTCCCTGGCAGCTGACTTATCGGGATGCGCAGGCGCTGCTGCGCTCAGAGATCCCCACTCGCCAGGTTGCCATGCACCGCTTCGGATTTACTGTAGAGCTGGTAAATTCCTCGATACGTCCTTTCACGGCATCAACTCGTGTTACTACACGTGACTTTTTCTCTCTTTTTGACGTGCCCTTTCTCTACGGCGGAACTTGGGAAAGTGAAGCAGACGCTTCTCCAAACCAAGTTGTCATTCTCTCTAAGTCCACCAATGAAAAGCTGTTTTCCGGTGAGAACAGCGTAGGTAAAACTATTAGCCTAAACGGCCAACCCTTTACTGTGATTGGTGTTATCGACCACTGGGAACCCGCGCCCAAGGTTCACGATCTCAACAACGGTGACTTTGCTAAATCTGCAAATCTGTTTATACCGTTCGGCTTGCACAGAGAGTACGAAATTTACAGCTGGGGCAACACCAACGGATGGGACAACAAAAGACCCGATGGCTACGAAGGCTTCCTGCAGGGTGAGTACATCTGGATTCAGTACTGGGTAGAGCTCAGTAGCAGTGCGCAGAAAGCGCAATATGAAGATTTTCTGAGTGCATACATTCAAGGGGAAAAGGCCCAGGGACGCTTTGAACGACCACTGAAATTTGCCTTGAGTAAGCCCTCTGAATGGCTGGTTCTTAACGAAGTGCTCAGTGATGATAACCGTGTACTGGGCTGGGTATCCCTGGCTTTTCTCTTGGTTTGCGTTATTAATGCCGTAGCTCTACTGCTCGCCAAGTTTTTGCGTAAATCCTCTGAAGCCGGTGTGCGTCGTGCTCTCGGTGCCAGTCGCAGCGCTATTTTTATTCAACATTTAATTGAAAGTGCTGCAATTGGACTTATTGGAGGTATCGCAGGTATTTTCATCGCCGTCATGGGAATTAGCGGAATACGCTATCTGGCCATGGGGCAGATAGACACCGTGGCAACGATGGATTGGATAATGATGCTTGCCGCTATCGGTCTCGCCTTGATCGCCAGCCTGCTTGCTGGGTTCTATCCCGCCTGGCGCATCAGCCGCACCAACCCCTCTATATACTTAAAAACCCAGTGAGGCCGAATCATGCTCGAATTAAAACCCATGCTGTCCGCCCTCTGGCGCAACAAAGTCTCAGCCCTGTTAATCACCCTACAGCTGGCATTAACACTGGCAATCATCAGTAATATTGTTGTTATTGTGCAGGATCGAATTGAAAAAATAGAACGCCCTACCGGTATTGCCGTAGAGGACATTATCGCCCTCAACTTTATGGCGATACCCCAGGACTACGATATGATCGGGGCAATCTCTGCCGACCTGGATTTGTTACGCGCACTTCCCGATGTCAAAGACGCTACAGTGACAAATCAAGTCCCTTTATCCCAGTCGGGATCGGCAGGTACTTACTATACCCAAGCAAACCAGGAAATCGGCGGAGAAAATTCAAACTACTACAATACTGATCCACATTTTATTAATACTCTGGGTCTCAAGTTAATAGCGGGCCGCAATTTCACCGATGCGGAAATTCAGTTCTCTGAACCCAATAAAAACCCGGAAATAGCCGTTGCCGTTGTTACCCAGCAGTTTGCCGAAAAGCTCTATCCTGGACAGGACCCGATTGGAAAACCTCTCTTTGATGGCAGCGACTCCAATCCCATAGAAATTATCGGTGTGGTTGAACGGCACCTGGGTGCTTGGGTAGATTGGTCAAATGCCGGTAATGTCGCCTTCTTCCCCTCAATTAAAAATACCCAGGACACAAATTACCTAATACGCACCGAGCCCGGCAAGCGCGATCAAGTATTGAAAACTTTAGTGCAGAAATTATCCGAACGCGATCCGCAGAGAGTGATTAAGACTAAGGTACTTTCAGAGTATGTGGCTCGAAGTTATGCGCGCGACAACCTGATGGTTAAAGTATTATCTATCGTTGCGGCCATGCTCAGCTTTATTGTGGCCCTCGGCATTGTCGGCCTGACCATTTTCTGGATTAACCAGCGCGCCAAGCAAATTGGTGTAAGGCGCGCACTGGGTGCGACACGTAGTAACATCAGCCGTTATTTCCTGCTGGAAAACTGCCTGATCGCCGGTTTCGGCATTACCCTGGGTAGCGCTGCAGCATTAATTGCCAACCAATATATGGTAAGCGACTACTCTCAGCCGGCGCTACCACTGACGCCGCTAGCCATCTGTGCGTTTCTAGTATTAATCGTGAGCCTCGTTGCAGCTCTGGCACCTGCGCTGCGCGCCGCCAATATCTCCCCAGCAACTGCTACTCGGAGTGTTTAAAAAACGCAACGAAGGATATTGAAAAGGCGGCTCTGCGAGGAGCCAGCCCAAAACCATACAGGTTATTTTTATGCGCAAATATATTTTAGCAGTATGCTTCTCTACACTGTCGTCCTCCTTCAGCGTAGCGTTTGCTCAGGAGCACCCCGTCGTTGCCGGGCCCCAAGTCACAAAAGCGTTAGAAAAAGAAATCAGCGCTGTGGACGCACAGCTTTTTGATGCTGTCTTCAACAGCTGCGACATTAACAAACTGAGTCAACTCGTAACCGAAGACTTTGAAATGTACCACGATAAGTGGGGAAAAACCGCAAGCTCAGCTCGCGAGTTCCTTGATGGTATCAGCAGCATGTGTGAACGACAAAAATCCGGCAGCGATATCAAGGCTCGCCGCCAGTTAATCGCTAAAAGCGTAAAGATATTTCCAATGAATAGCTACGGCGCCATCCAAACTGGAACGCATAATTTTTATGGTATTCATGCCGACAACAAAGAAGTACTGCGTGAGAGCGGGCAGTTTACCCATCTCTGGCAAAAGGTAGATGGACAATGGAGGCTCGCCAGGGTGCTGAGCTTTGACCACCAACCGGCCGGCAGTGGCCAGTAGCGCCTAGAACTTTAGTTTGTCCCTAGGGGTACCTATTACCCCTGCCGTAGTTCCCCCTCAATAGCCACTCATTGCATAATGGCCAGCTTACAAGCTGGCCCTAGACCCTATGGATAAAATACTCATCATCGACGATAACAGCGGTATCGTCTCAGCTCTCGAGATACTGCTGTCACTGCATGAGCTACAGCCTCTGTGCGCCATTACGCCCCAGGCTGGCCTACAGCTACTGCGAGAAAACAAGGATATCTGCCTGGTTATCCAGGATATGAATTTCACTGCGGATACCACCTCCGGAGAAGAGGGGCGCGAGCTGTTTTTCGCTATTCGCGAAATAAATCCAGACCTGCCCATAATCTTACTCACGGCCTGGACCCAGTTGGAAATGGCAGTGGAGCTAGTCCGGGCCGGCGCTGCGGACTACCTAGGAAAACCCTGGGATGACAACAAACTGATCGCCACTATCAATAATCTGCTGGAACTGGGCGAGTTGCAAAAGCGCCAGCGAGCCTCCCAGCAACAAGCGATGAATGCCCGCAGCGCGTTACAGGAAAAATATGATCTGCGCGATATCATCTATCGCAGCGACAAAATGCAACAACTACTGGAAATGGCTACCCAGGTAGCCACATCCGATGTCCCCGTTCTGATCACCGGGCCCAATGGCGCAGGAAAAGAAAAAATTGCCGAAATTGTGCAAGTCAACTCCCAGTTGCGCGACGGTCCCTTTGTCAAGGTCAATGTAGGTGCCCTACCGGAAGATTTGATGGAGGCAGAATTATTTGGCGCCGAGCCCGGCGCCTATACCGGTGCGGGTAACAGGGCCCGTGAGGGGCGTTTCGAGGCTGCCGATAACGGAACTCTATTCCTCGATGAGATCGGCGAGCTCTCTGCCAGCGGCCAGGTAAAATTATTACGCGTACTGCAAACCGGGGAGTTCCAACGCCTTGGCAGCAGCCAAACCCGTAAGGTTAAAGTGCGGGTTATCAGTGCCACCAATAGCGACCTGCCCAAGGCCATTGCCGAGGGTATCTTTCGCCAAGACCTGTTCTACCGCTTGAATGTAATTGAACTACGCCTACCCCCACTTTGTGAACGCCCCGAGGACATAGCTCCTCTGGCCATGAATTTTTTACTCGAAAATAGCAATTCGAAAAAACTATCTCCCCAAGCCGTGACTGCCCTCACCCGTTACCTGTGGCCCGGCAATGTGCGCGAATTGCAGAACGTAATGCAGCGCGCTTCGGTACTTTGCCGCGAAGAAACTATTGATGAAAACTTGCTGGCCCTACCGGAACACACACAAATAGAAAAAGCAGATGTAAACTTCGAACCGAGCCGCGAACTCCTGCAACAAACCCTGACCAGCTGTAACGGCATTATCGCCCAGGCTGCCAGAGAGCTGGGTATGAGTCGCCAAGCACTGTATCGCCGACTGGAAAAACACGGTATTCCCTATTGATGTCTAAGTATTTTTCTCTGGAAGGGCGCATTCTTGCCTGCACCGGCCTGGCCCTGGCTGTTGGCACCACACTCCCCTGGCTAGGCATATATTTAGGATTAGGCCCCCGGCTATCCTGGATCGCAGGCCTTCTCCTGGGCGTTATCCTCATAATTGTTTTGATTCGCTTGGCATTGAGTCCCCTAACCACCACTCTGAAATCCTTACAAAACGGATTACTCAATTTTCGCGATGGCGATTTCTCTATTTCACTAGTCCCCCCTCGGGATGTCGAGCTGCAACAAATCACAAATTTATACAACGAAATTGGGGAACACCTTAGACGCGAGCGCGCCCATATTTATCAACGAGAACTACTGCTTGATACCGTAATACAGAGCTCCCCACAGGCTTTAATTCTGGTGGATCAGAGCGAACATATTATTTATTCCAACAGCAGTGCCAAGAAATTGCTCAATGAAGGAAGGCCCATTCAGGGATTGCTGCTGCAAAAGCTACTACCGAATAGCCCCAAGGAAATTGCCAGTGCCATCGAGCACTGGGAAGACGGTCTGTTTAACTATTCCGATAGCAATGGCACGCACTCCATGCACATCGGCAATAGTACTTTTGTGCTTAATGCGCATAAGCACCGCCTCATTGTTTTGCGTGAGATGACAAAAGAGCTCACCAGAGCCGAGGTTGAAGTATGGAAAAAAGTGATTCGCCTAATCAGCCACGAATTGAATAACTCTCTGGCGCCAATTTCATCATTGGCACATTCCGGTAAAATGCTCATTGCCAAACCAGATAAGAGCGCTGCACTGGAAAAGGTCTTCGATATTATCGCCGAGCGCTGCAAACACCTTACCGAATTTACTCAAGGCTACGCCAGCTTTGCCAAGCTGCCTCCCCCCAGCTGTCGTGAAGTTAACTGGCGAGAACTGATTGAACGTATAGCCCCCCTACAGGAATTCTCCTTAAAGGGTGGGCTGCCTGAGCACCCTGGCTATTTTGACCCGATACAAATTGAGCAGGCCCTACTCAATTTAATCAAAAATTCCCGAGAAGCGGGCTCCAACAGCTTAGATATAGAATTGGCGATTAGTACCGACGGTCTCGGCCAGAAACTGGTGATCACTGACCGTGGCTGCGGTATGAGTGAAAAAATTTTGCAGCAAGCACTTCTGCCATTTTTCTCAACCAAAGAACAGGGGGTGGGGCTGGGACTGGCCCTATGCCGGGAAATTATTGATGCGCACGGAGGGCGCATTCAATTATTAAATCGAAACGGGGGCGGCCTGCAGATTACCCTTTGGCTACCCTGGGCAGCGGAACCCACCCCAAAGGGATAAAGCGGATAGAGGTACAAAATAAAAAGAAATATAAATTTAAAAAAATTAACTTTATTGGATTTTTTTATTTCCTAGAGACACCCAATAGGCCAAATAAAACCCAAGAAAAAGCAAATAGTGGTATTGCCAAGGCCGTCACAAAAAAATTATTGCGGCCAAAGCATTCTGGTTCGTTGAATCATAAGTGTCGGCTGCGAACTGCGGCCGACCTCTGCGGCCCAGGCAGAAGTGCACAATCAAAGTGCCCCAACTATTGAAACCTTGACCCCTGGGCCGTTCGTTTTTAAAACAAAAATGAAAAGAAGGGATCAATGCTTAAAATTAATAGTCTGCTGCCGGTCAGCGCACTGGCTTTCAGCCTGCTGGCTGCAAACAGCTACGCGGCCCCCTCGCCACAAGCCCAAAATAATCAAGTCGATTTGGTTATCGCCAACGAAGCCAAGCTGATCGATATGCTGAAACGCTCCGGGCGTATCAGCAAAAATGCAACTATCAGCGAAGCCGAGCGCACCCTGCATCAATTCCTGAAAGAGCGCGCCAGCCAAAACCAAAGCCTGCCTCAGGATTTGTCCAGTGAAACGGTACAAATGATGAAGCACGCCCGTGGCGGCGCTAAGCACCCGAAGCTGGGGAGAGGTAAAGGCAAGGGGCACTTTTTCCACCCCCACGGCCGCGCGCCAGGCCCCATTCAGCTTGAAAACTACGAAGGTGAGATGCGCACCGCTAAGGTGCTAGCTATCCTGATGGACTTCCCCGATTTCCCCCACAACAGCATCGAGCCCGGGGAAACCGATATGTACTACGAGGACTACGCCGCGCAGCACTATGCCAACTTACTGTTCTCCCAGGAAGGTTTCACTGGCCCGCAAGGTGAAAACCTACTCTCCATGCAGCAGTTTTACTGGCAGCAGTCCGGCAACAGCTACTCCGTGGAGGGTGCGGTTGCCGGTTGGTACACGGCCAGCCAGCCAGCGGCCTTCTACGGCAACAACGAAGATGGCGATGCCCGCGCCCTAGTGCGTGAAGCACTGCAAGCCGCTGCGGCAGATCCCAGCGTTAACCTGTCCGACTTTGATATCGAAGACCGCTACGACCTGGATGGCGATGGGGATTTCTGGGAGGCCGATGGCCTTGTGGACCACATCATGATCTTCCACTCCTCGGTGGGTGAAGAGGCCGGTGGCGGTCAGCTGGGAGAAGACGCCATCTGGGCGCACCGCTGGAATCTCGGCGATATTTTCTCCATTGCGGGAACCACGGCGGAAGTCGACTACTGGGGCGGAACCATGGCAGCCTACGACTACACCGTACAGCCGGCCGATGCCGCTGCCGGCGTTGTCAGCCATGAGTACGGCCACGATCTGGGCCTTCCCGATGAATACGATACCGATGGCTCTGGCCGCGGTGAGCCCATTTCTTCCTGGTCTGTGATGTCCAGCGGCAGCTGGGCCGGTATTATTCCCGGTTCCGAACCCACAGGTTTCTCAGCCTGGGCGAAGGAGTATTTACAGCACAACCACGGTGGTAACTGGCTGCATGGCGAGACCATCGCCCTCGAAGACATCCCCCGTCGAGGAGTCCGACTTCTGTTGGATGAGGCTGTACACAAGGGCACCAACAACGATGCTGTGCGTATAGACCTGCCCCAGAAAAAAGTCGTCGTAACTGTACCCAGCAGTGGGGAATACGCCTACTTCAGTGGCAGTGACAACAACCTGCAGAACTCAATGGTGATCCCCGTCGATCTCAGCGACGCGCAGAGTGCCAGCCTGACCTTCAAGGCCTGGTATGACATTGAGCAAGACTGGGACTACGGTTCGGTCATGATTGACCTGGGCGAAGGCTTTATCTCCATCCCCGGAAACATCACCACCGAGAGCAATCCGAATCAGCAAAATCCAGGCAACGGTATCACCGGCAGCTCCGGTGGCTGGGTCGATGCCGAGTTTGATCTAAGCGCCTTCGCCGGCCAGCAGTTCAACCTGGCAATCTCCTATACCACCGACGGCTATGAGGCTAACCCAGGTCTGTTCGCCGATGACATCGCACTCAACATCAACGGACAAGCCACCCTCTTCGACGATGCGGAGAGTGAAGGCCAGTTTGACCTGACGGGCTTCAGCCGCCACCCCGGCTACAACCTGCACGACCACTACTACCTGCTGGAGTGGCGCACCCACCGCGGTGTGGACCAGGGCCTAGCGCACATCAATGTGGCCGGCCAACAGCTGACCTACAACGAAGGGCTGCTAATTTGGTATGCCGACACCAGCCAGGACAATAACTGGGTTGGCATCCACCCCGGCGACGGTTTCCTCGGCGTAGTGGATGCGGATCAGCAGGTGCTGAAGTGGAGCGATGATTCTGTGGCCTCTACTCGCTACCAGATTCACGATGCCACCTTCGGTGTCGACTGGGCCGAGCAGCTGAACCTGGACCTCCTGGAAGAGTTCGGCATTACCATGACCGATATCCACAACCGTCCCCACCGGGTATTCAGTGATCGCAGAAGCTTTAGCAGCGATGAGATTCCCGATGCCGGCCGTGCAATCACACCTTACGGTCTGAAAGTACGTGTTGTTGCCCAGAGCAGGGATAAATCCGTAAGTAAAATATTCATCACTAAAAAGTGATTTTTTGTAAGGCGACACAAAGTGTCGCCTTACCTGCACGGAAGTAAGATTGATTCTTACTTCCGTTCTTTTCCGCAGTAAAAATGCCTCTCCAGCAAAAATTCCAAATCCGGCTAATCTGAAAAGCTAAAGACTCTTGCAAAGCATTTTGGATATTTTGCCAATGGAAAAGCCACAGAATATTTCCCGCAGAAAGTTTCTAAGATTGTCCGGGAGCGCCCTGGTAATACTGCCGGCGACACTGATCGCTACAGACCGGGCCAATGCCCAGATCAAAGCGAAAAAAGAAGCGGTCAATTATCAAGACACCCCAAAAGACGGCAAGAAGTGCGTGGACTGCCAGCTGTTTACCCCGCCCAATGCCTGTATTGTGGTGGAGGGGGATATCAGTCCAGAGGGCTGGTGCAGCCTGTTTGTGCTCAAGCAGGGCAATGCCACCTCGGATTAAGCCGGCACCCGCAGTTCGCCACGCAGTTTGCTCACATCCGCGCGCGGCGGTAGGCCGAACATTCGGCTGTACTCCCGGCTGAAATGGGAGGGGCTCTCATAGCCCACCCGATAACTTGCGGAGGCCGCCTCCAGCCCTTCGGACAGCATCAGCCGGCGGGCCTCGTGCAGGCGCAGTTTCTTTTGAAACTGAAGTGGTGACATACGAGTGATCTGTTTGAAGCTGTGGTACAGGGAGGACTCACTCATATTGGCCTGCTCAGCCAGATCGCTGATACGCAGGGGCTCGGAAAAACGATCCTTGAGGACTTCGATCACCCGCGACACCCGATTTGCCTGGCTGTCGGCCATAGCGAACTTGCGCATCCGCGCCCCTATCTCTCCCATCAGGGCTCGATAAATAATCTCCCTCCGCGCCATGGGGGCCAATATTTGCGCATCCACAGGATCTTCCGCCAGGTGCACCAGGCGGCTCACTGCATCCAGGATCCCCTGGTCCATCTGGGTCACACAGAGTCCACAGCTCACCTCCGGGCAGTCGTAACCGGCCTCGATGCCCGGGGCTTTATCCCCCAGCTCCAGAACCAGATCCGCCACTTCCTTGGGATCGATGGTCAACTTCACTCCGAGAAAGGGCACATCCACAGAGGCCCGCTCAACCCGCCCCAAAATCGGCAGGTGAACCGAAGTCGCCACATAACTGAGCGGCCTATAGGAAATTTCCCTGTCCCCCAACTCCAGAGTCTTGCTGCCCTGGATAATAAAGTTCAGAGAGGGCGCATAGACCGAGGAGGCACAGGCAAGCGGCTCATTGCAGCGAATCAGGGCCAGACCATTGAGGCTAGTCTCCATCAGGCCCTGCTCTGGGGCCTGGCGCATCAAACTTTGGATAAGCTTCTGTCGCGCCGGCTCCAGATCCGGCACAACCATTTCTGCTCTCACTGTATCTTCGCGGCTCATAGTTTTCCCTCGCGCCCGCTTGCGGGTGGGCAGCATCAAACAAGATGGATCGAAGTATACGGAGTTTTAGGCAATTCAAGCAGGGCTTTGCAGGATTGGGCAATCACCGTGTAGTAATAGGTAACCTCAAGCGATTTCTTTCAGTCAAATCACTGCAATAACTCAGCAGAAACATGAACTCAACAAGAAAAAGCTAGTTATATATACAGTACTAACTAGGAAACTGAAAAGTCCGGTTGAATCCGCAGCCCCATCAACAAAAATAGAAATAGGCAATCAACCAATAGTTACCGGTTACCGCTCCCTGCTTGCCCCCCCTTAAAGTTGCGTCCCAACTGAGGGGACTGCCTAGCGGCGCCCCCTCTTCCGAAGCAAAGGGAGTACACGCGTAATGGTGAAGAAACTTACCGCCACCTTGTTAGGCCTATCCGCACTGGTATTGGCCGGTTGTGGCACCGATAAGCCCTCCGGGCAGATGCCACCACCCCCGGCGGTCGAGATAGCTCAAGTCAGCACCGAGGCTACTACCTTGTGGCGCAGCTTCACCGGACGTGTCGTCGCCCCAGAAACGGTGGCATTGCGCCCCCGTGTCAGTGGTTATATCGATCGGGTATCGTTTACCGAAGGCGCTCTAGTTGAGCGCGGCGACGTACTCTTCACTATCGATCAGCGTCCCTACAAAGCCCGACTGCGCGCCGCCGAAGCCGATCTTCAGCGCGTACGCAGTCAGGTTTCCTTCAGCGAGAAGCAGGCCAAGCGCGCCCAACAGCTGCTGAGCAGCAAGGCGATTTCGCGCGAGGAATATGACCGGCGCTTGTCTGCACGGGATGTCGAGCGCGCCGCCCTGGGCTCCGCCGAAGCAGCGCTGGAAAACGCGCGTCTCGACCTGCATTACACCGAGGTGAAGGCACCGATTAGCGGCCGCGTCAGCCGCGCCCTGGTCACCCGTGGGAATCTGGCCAATGCGGATAGCACTCTACTGACCACCCTGGTTTCCGTGGACCCCATGTACGTGTATTTCGAGAGTGACGAGCAGACTTTTGGCGCCAGTCGCACCCTGTTGGATGCAGACGCCAGCCCCCAGGTACATATCGGCCTCGCCGGTGAAAAAGGCTACCCCCACACAGGCAAACTGGACTTTATCGATAACCGCCTCAACAGCCACACCGGCACCATCCAGTTTCGCGCAGTGCTGGCTAACCCGGACGGCACCTTTCAGCCCGGCCAGTTCGCCCGTGTAGAAATGCCGATCGAGGAGATGACTCAAGCGGTATTAATCGACAGCAAGGCTGTTCTGACCGACCAGGACCGCCGTTACGTCTATGTGGTCAACCAGGACAACATCACCGAGCGCCGCCCGGTGCAGGTGGGACCGCGACAGGGGTCCCGCACTCTGATCCGCAGCGGCCTCGAAACCGGCGACAAGATTGTGGTCAACGGTCTGCAGAAGATCTTCTTCCCCGGTATGCCGGTGGCCCCCGAGATGATCGCGCAAAAGAACCCGGGCAGCGCTGCCCAGGCCGCTGGCCACTGACGTAGACATCGCCCACTGCCTGTGGGCGCCAAGTGATCAACGAGTCATTGCAATGAAATCCGAGCGGCCGACACGTCGCTCTCTGGGTAGCATCCTATGAATTTTTCCCGTTTCTTTGTCGACAGACCCATTTTTGCCTCGGTGCTGTCGATCATTATCTTTGTGGTGGGGTTAATCAGCATCCCGTCACTGCCGGTCAGTGAATACCCCGAAGTTGTCCCGCCCAGCGTGCAAGTAAGCGCCCGCTATCCTGGAGCCAACCCCAAGACCATTTCCGAAACCGTCGCCACACCGCTCGAAGAAGCCATCAACGGTGTGGAGAACATGATCTACATGAAATCCGTGGCGGGCAGCGATGGCACCCTGACCCTGAATGTGACCTTTGAATTGGGTACCGACCCAGATCAAGCCCAGGTGCAGGTACAAAATCGTGTATCCCAGGCACTGCCGCGCCTGCCCGAAGATGTGCGCCGCCAGGGGGTGACTACTCAGAAGCAATCCCCCAACCTGATGATGGCGGTGCATCTGATCTCCCCAGATGACAGCCTCGACGCCACTTACATCCGCAACTACGCCGTACTGCATATCCGCGATGAATTATCGCGTATTCCCGGCGTGGGCCTCGCCGCGGTCTTTGGCTCCGGTGACTACGCGATGCGTCTGTGGGTGGACCCGCAAAAGGCCGCGGCGCTGGGTGTCACGGCAGCGGACATCGTCAACGCCGTGCGCGAGCAGAATGTACAGGTCTCCGCCGGGCAAATCGGCGCCACGCCCATGCCCGAGGGGTCTGATTTCCTGATTTCCATCAACGCCAAAGGCCGCTTGCAGAGCGAAGAGGAATTTGGCGATGTGGTCCTGAAAACAGGCGCCGGTGGGGAAATCACTCGCCTGCGGGATGTGGCGCGGGTTGAGCTGGCCTCTTCCCAAGACTCCCTGCGCGCCCTGTTGAACGGTCGCCAGGCGGTGGCCATTCCCATCTTCCAATCGCCGGGCTCCAACTCTCTGGAAGTCTCCGCCGCGGTGCGCGAGAAAATGGCCGAGCTGGGTGAGCAGTTCCCCGAGGGCCTGGACTGGGAAGTCGCCTACGACCCCACCGTATTCGTCAGCACCTCGATCAACTCCGTGATCAAGACCCTGCTCGAAGCGGTTCTGCTGGTAGTACTGGTCGTCATCCTGTTCCTGCAAACCTGGCGCGCTTCACTGATTCCCCTGTTGGCGGTGCCGGTTTCCATCGTGGGCACCTTCGCGGTGCTGCTGATGCTGGGCTTCTCCATCAACACTCTGACCCTGTTCGCGATGGTGCTGGCCATCGGCATCGTGGTGGATGACGCCATCGTGGTGGTGGAAAACGTAGAGCGCAATATCGAAGAGGGGCTTACACCCCTGGCCGCGGCTCATCAGGCCATGCGCGAAGTGAGCGGCCCCATTGTGGCGATCAGCTTGGTGCTGTGCGCGGTGTTCATTCCCATGGCATTCCTGGATGGCATTACCGGCCAGTTTTACCGTCAGTTCGCCACCACCATCGCCATCGCCACCATCATTTCCGCGATCAACTCACTGACTCTGTCTCCGGCCCTGGCAGCGACCTTACTCAAGCCGCACGGCGTGAAGCCAGATATGCCCGCGCGTATTCTCGAGCGGCTATTCGGCTGGATTTTCCGCCCATTCAACCGCTTCTTCCAGCGCAACTCCGAGCGCTACCAGCGGGTCGTAGGCCACAGCCTCAAGCGCCGTGGATTGGTTTTCGGGGTCTATCTGGTACTGCTGGCCGGCACCTTTGCCCTGTTCCAGCAGGTACCCGGCGGCTTCATCCCCACTCAAGATAAAACTTACCTGGTGGGCAGTATTCGCCTACCGGAAGGCGCCTCCCTGGACCGCACCGAGGAAGTGGCTCGCCGTGTCAGTGCACTGGCAGTGGAAACCGAGGGTGTGTCCCACGCCGCCGCATTTGTGGGTTTCAACGCTCTGCAGAGCACAAACACCCCCAACGTAGGCACCGTATTTATCCTGTTTGACGACTTCGATGAACGCGAACGCAGCGCCACCGAGATCGCCGCCGAGTTGAATGGCAAGCTCTCCCAAATCAAGGAGGGTTTTGCCATGACCTTTATGCCGCCGCCGATCTTCGGGCTCGGTGCCGGCTCCGGTTACACACTTTATGTACAGGACCGCCGCGGCGCCGGTTACGGCGAGCTGCAAAATGCCACCAATATGCTGGCCGGTGCCCTGAGCCAGGCCAGCGGTCTCAGCTACCCCTTCAGCTCCTACCAGGCGAATGTACCGCAGATGGATGCCGAAGTGGATCGCCTGCAGGCCAAGGCCCAAGGCGTGCGCATGGATGATTTGTTCGGCACCTTGCAGCTCTATTTCGGCTCCATGTACATCAACGACTTCAACCTGTTTGGCCGGACCTACCAGGTGGTTGCCCAGGCGGACGCGCCTTTCCGCGATGAAGTCCAGGATCTCGACAACCTCTACACCCGCAATATGAATGGGGAGATGGTGCCAATTAGCACTATGGTGACCCTGCGCCAGAGCTACGGTCCCGACCCGGTCATCCGCTACAACGGCTACCCGGCAGCAGACCTGATGGGCCAGTCCGACCCCAGCATGCTGTCCTCTTCCGAGGCGTTGGCTGCGGTGGAGAAAGTGGCCAGCCAGACCCTGCCCCCGGGGATGCAGATCCAGTGGACAGACCTGAGTTTCCAGCAGGTCAATCAGGGTAACGCCGCCATGGTGGTCTTCCCCCTCGCGGTACTGCTGGTGTTTTTGGTGCTGGCAGCCCTCTACGAGAGCTGGATTATGCCGCTGGCGGTCATCCTGATCGTGCCCATGTGTCTGCTTGCCGCGCTGTTTGGCGTCTGGGCAACCGGCGGGGATAACAATGTCTTTGTACAGGTGGGTTTGGTCGTACTGATGGGGCTCGCCTGTAAGAACGCCATTCTAATTGTGGAGTTTGCCCGCGAGCTGGAAATGGATGGCAAGGGCACTGTAGAAGCGGCGCTGGAAGCCTGTCGGATGCGTCTGCGCCCGATCATTATGACCTCGGTGGCATTTATCGCCGGTGTAATACCTCTGGTACTGGCCAGTGGTGCCGGCGCCGAGGTGCGCAATGCCATGGGCATTACTGTATTCACCGGTATGATTGGCGTGACCCTGTTCGGCCTCTTCCTCACCCCGGTGTTTTATGTCGCACTGCGCAAGCTCGCCGGTAGCAACCTCGCCATCACACAAAAAACCGACGAACCAACGCTGATCACGAGCCCCATGAAAGAGCCGAGCCACGGCTAGACACTCAATCTTTGGCCCTTTACCCCAGGTCACCCCTAAGCCCCCGCTGCACTCTGTGCACGGGGGCTTTTTTTTGCCTAACCTTTCTCTTTGCGCCAGCGGGCGCTGGGGAAGATAAACACATAGAGCCAGGTAAACAGGCAGAGTGGCACGCAGAACCAAATCACGATCATTCCCAGCAGTGCACGCATAAAATCACTGCCCTCTTCATGCTTTTCCGTGTGGTCCCAAAGATAACAGCGGTAACAGTGATCCGGGCCATCGATAGGCAGAAAAGCAAAATTGATCATCCACTCCAATATCCGCCAGTAGCGACGAAAGGAGGTTTCCTTTACGCGGGTGAAATAGCCGCACCGTGCAGATATGGTGGCGCCGGGATTCCCCCCTGCAATGGCATTGCCGAGCTGATCAATCGCGATACAGACACTGCGAATCCAGCTTTTTTTGGCGCCTATCATTACCAGCCTGTTTTATTTCATGGAAAGCTCTGTCCACCCACAGGTGCCAAGCCTGAGAGCCAAACCCCGCACCAAAAGGGAATACCATAGAAAGGATAATGCATCCGCACGCCGATGCAGGGGCGACCCTACAAGTCCACCGCCCCACCCCAGAGGCTCGGCTAGACTTCATGCGTAGGGCGAAGAAACCTTTGCCGCAATAGAAAGTTACAAGTCTCAAGGTCCCCTCCTCAAATCATGTTGCATATCGCCACTATTGCCACCCACTCAGAAAGAATGTTTCCTGTACTGCAGGAATCCGCCATACGCAATGACGTATCGTTAAGCATCCTCGGGCGCGACCATCCATGGAAGGATTTTTCATCAAAAATAGATATTTTACTCCCCTTCTTTCACCGCCTGCCCGAAGAAGACAGCGTCTGTTACCTGGACGGTTTCGATTCATTAATACTTCCGCCAATTCGCCATCTTGAAAAAAACTACCTTTCCTTTAACAAGGAAATCATTTTTTCCAATGATCACCAGCATGGGGGCGCCCAGGGTTTTTTTGAAAAATTGTTTTTTCCTGGTGAGCATATTTTTTCCACTGGGATTTTTATCGGCAAAGTAAAAGCATTGAAAACACTGTTCCATTCGGCTCAGGAGATCTACCCGAACTATCACGATGATCAGAAAATGATCCGGCGCTATTATGCCCATCACGCCCCAACTGAAATGGACATAGACCGCGACTTCAAGCTCTTTTATAACTTTGATTTCGCCGACAGCAGTTACAATCTACTCAATCAAATCAGCCATATCCATTGCGGAGAAATTTATCTACACAACGGACAGAATCCCAGCATTATCTCTTTTCCATGCAGCTGGTTCTCTGTTGGCATCAAAAAAAATCTGCATGTCCTGTTGGAAGAATTGGGTTATGAATACTGCCCAGAGGTGAACATCAGAAAAACGTTTACCGGTTTAAAATATTATATTGGCAATTCAATCAAAGAGCATATTAAAACGCTACTGAAATAATCCCAGCTCCACACCGCCAAAGCACAGGTTTCCCTGTTCATGTGCTGTTGATGAATCCCGATATAATCAACTGGTTTGGCCGGGTCAAATTATTCTCGCACCCGGCATAAATCCTATCTGTGTAGCCCTTAGTAAAAACTGTAACTCAACTCAAAAGGTGAATAGGGTCCGGCACACCAGTTCCCCGTATCCAACTGGTAGCAGTGCACTCCCTCAGCAATACAGTTACTCAGGTCCCCCATATAGACATCACAAGCCAGGCAAAAGCGCGGAAAGGCGGTCTGCTCATCCGGCGGAACGGGGCTGGTCTTGTAAGTGTAATAAATTGCCGTACCGTTCAAGTCCTGCCAAAACCCATCGGCACAGCCAATAAGCAGCTGCAAAACTAACAAAGACAGAAAAATTTTAGTCTTCATAGGAAATACAACGCCTTCCACCAGAAATATCAAAGCAACGGGCACTGGAAGGGCAAATAGAGCCCGGCGCCAGTTCCTCAGAATCGCCAGGACAACTGGAGTAATTGGATTTTCGTACCGAGGGGGCCGCGGGCATGGATGGGGACGGGTAAGCGCGGTACTCCGCGTGGCGGGGCATTGGCGCGCTAGTGGGGTAAACCACTTGGTTGCGAGTATCCGATGTGCCACAAGCCGAGAGTAGAAGAACAGTAGATAGTGCAGAAATAACCAGTGGGAATTGTTGCATGGGCATGCCTCCGTATCGGTACCACGCGAAGCTAACTTCGCGTACTTCGGTAAAAGACCGGGGGGCGCAGCGACAACTCCACGCGCGGTCTTGTGCAAACCTTCCCGCGCGGCTTAATACACCCGCAGGACCGGAAAAAACCAGGTGTTAGAGTCATACACCTGGATGGCACAATCCCTGTCACATTCAAAGTTAGCCGGCAAGACCTGAGCAGATGCGGAAAGCGCTGTGCCAGCATCGACAAAACCGCTTTCCTCTTTGCTCGCCTCAACCTCAAAAAAGAAAGGGTCTTCACCCTCTACCTCTTCGGCGGGTAAAAACAGGCAGCCCTGCACCGCCAGTACCGCCACAAGCGGCAGGGCGAATTCCCTTGAAAGCCTCATGATTCGACACTCCACTTTCAGTGTTACGCTGATCGCTGTCTTTCAGAAAGTCTAGCTGTCGAGGAATACCCGGCCAGCTGGCGCCGAGTCATTTATGCGCACTATTCATTGTTTGGATGTTTTTGACGCCATTTTAAGCACTTTTTTTCACCCCCCCCTGTAGAGGGGACGCTTTTAACCAGGTGACCAGTACCAATAAAAAAAGCGGCCTATGGCCGCTTTTTTGAATCGAACGCAAGGTGGTATGAGGCGCTCTACAGCAGCAAACGGCGCACATCCGCCAGAACGCTGACAAGGTAAGTCATAAATCGCCCGGCATCACCGCCATTCACCGCGCGGTGATCGTAAGACAGTGCCAGTGGCAGCATCTGCCGCGGTGCAAAGTCTTTACCATTCCACACCGGCTTCACAGCCAACTTGGAAACACCGAGGATGCCGACTTCCGGGGAGTTAACGATCGGGGTAAATCCGCTACCACCGATAGCACCCAGGCTCGAAATGGTAAAGCAGGCACCCTGCATTTCATTGGGCTTGAGCTTACCGTCGCGGGCTTTCAGAGCCATCTCCGCGGCCTCAGCCGCCAATTCGTATAGACCCTTTTTATCCACATCGCGAATGACCGGCACCATCAGACCTTTCGGCGTATCCACCGCCATGCCCACATGCACGTAGTCCTTGTGCACAATCTGCTCGCCATCGTTGTGCAGGGACACATTGAAACTGGGCTCTGCGCGCAAGGCGGCGGCCACCGCTTTTAGCAGGAAAGGCACCGGGGTGAGCCTTACACCGCGCTTCTCCGCCTCGGCCTTCATAGACTTGCGGAAGTCCTCGAGCTCGGTGATATCAGCATCGTCAAACTGAGTGACATGGGGCACATTGAGCCAGTTGCGCGACATATTGGCCGCGGTGATTTTATGGATCTTGCTCATAGGCTCCATTGTCACCGGACCAAATTGGCTGAAGTCGATATCCGGCATCTTCGCGATACCGATACCACCGCCAACACCCACAGCGCCGCTCTCTGCTTTTTTCACCTGCTCGCGAATATAATTGTGCAGGTCATCCTTGGTCACACGGTTGCGCGGACCACTGGCCTTCACCTTGTTCAAGGTGACACCTAACTCCCGCGCCAATTTGCGCACGGCGGGGCCGGCGTAAACCTGAGCGGCTACCGTGAGATCCCGCTCCAACAGGTGGTCTTTCTGTGGAACCGCGGGTGGCTCAACCGTTTCCGGAGTCTGTTGAGGCTCAGTTTGGGCCGCAGGCGCAGACTCCTGGCTCGGCGCTGCTGTAGCGGCGGGCGCAACATTACCTTCGGCAGCCACTTTTAAGACACCCAACGCATCGCCAGTGGAAACTTTATCGCCCTCTTTGACGGCGATGGAAACCACGGTACCCGCGCTCGGCGAAGGTATATCCATGGAAGCTTTGTCGCCTTCCACCACAATCAGGGAGTCGCCCTCGGCGACCGTATCGCCGGGCTGCACAGAGATCTCAATCACGTCCACGGCATCGGCACCGCCCAGATCGGGAACCTGAATAGCCTCCTCTTTCGATTCGGCACCGCCTTTAGGCTTCACTTTTGCCTCGGCTTGCGGCTCCGCAGCGGGCTCAGGAATTGACTGGCTATCCTGCACCGGGGCCTGACTGGACTCTGGTTCAGCCTCCACTGCTGTCTCGGTTTCAATTTCTCCAATCTCATCACCCTCGGAGACCTTGTCACCCTCCTTAACGGTAATACTGAGAATTTTGCCGGCCACCGGGGCCGGTACATCCATGGAGGCCTTATCGCCCTCCACCACAATCAGAGAATCCTCTTGCGCGACGATATCGCCGACAGCCACAGAGATCTCAATTACATCCACCTGATCGGCACCACCGAGATCAGGCACTTTAATGACTTGTTTTGCCATAGGAGTTCTGCCTTCTCTTAGCTGATGCGCGGGTTAACTTTTTCGGCGTCGATATTGAGTGTCACAATCGCTTCCGCAACCTCTTTCGCATCCATCACCCCCTGCTTGGCCAGGCCGTTCAGAGCGGCGATCACCACATAGTTACGATCCACTTCGAAGAAGCGACGCAGTTGCTCGCGGGTGTCACTGCGACCGAAGCCATCGGTGCCCAGAGTAGTCAGTTCGCCGTCGATAAATTCGCGCAGCGGCTCCACATAGGAACGGATGTAATCGGTGGAAGCGATCACCGGAGCCGTGTTGCCTTCGAACTGTTGGGTGATCCAGGCTTTGCGTGTTTCGGCTTGCGGGTGCAGCATATTCCAGCGCGCCACGTCCTGACCTTCACGGGCCGCTTCCACGGCAGAGGTGAGGCTCCAGACATCGGAGGTCACACCAAACTGATCGGCGAGAATGTCCGCCGCTGCCAGCACTTCGCGCAAAATGGTACCGCCGCCAATCAGCTGTACATGTTTCTTCGCCGTTTTGCCTTTGGCGCCTTTCTTGACGTTGGACTGCAGCTTGTAGATACCGCGAATAATGCCTTCTTCCACCCCCTGGGGCATTTCCGGCTGCAGATAGTTTTCGTTCTCGATGGTGATGTAATAGAAGAGGTTCTTCTGCTCTTCGTACATCTCTCTCAGACCGCGCTGCATCACCACGGCCAGCTCGTACCCGTAAGCCGGATCGTAACTGCGACAATTGGGGATTGTTGAGGACAATACATGGCTGTGGCCATCCTGGTGCTGTAAACCTTCGCCGTTCAACGTAGTGCGGCCGGCGGTGGCGCCGATGAGGAAGCCGCGCGCCTGCATATCGCCAGCGGCCCAGGCCAGGTCACCAATACGCTGGAAGCCGAACATGGAGTAGTAGATATAAAAAGGCACCATCGGCACGCCGTGGTTGCTGTAGGCCGTGGCCAACGCCATCCAGGTGGACATAGCGCCAGCTTCGTTGATGCCTTCTTCCAGTACCTGGCCCTTCTTGTCTTCCTTGTAATACATGATCTGGCCGTGATCCACCGGGGTGTAACGCTGCCCCTGGGAGGAGTAGATCCCCAGCTGGCGGAATAGCCCTTCCATACCAAAGGTGCGCGCTTCGTCCGGAACGATCGGCGCGATGTTCTTGCCGATATTCTTGTCCTTCACCAGCGCGGCGATGGCGCGTACAAACGCCATAGTGGTGGAGATTTCCCGCTCGCCGGAGCCCTTAATCAATGCACTGAAGGCGTCGAGGCCGGGCACTTCCAGTTTCGGGCACTCGATCTGGCGGCGCGGCACTGGCCCCCCCAGGGTCTTGCGGCGCTCGGCCATATATTTCATTTCCGGGCTATCCGGGGACGGGCGGTAGTAGGGCACTTCCTCCAGCTCTTTGTCCGTCAACGGAATAGCAAAGCGATCGCGGAAGCGCTTGAGGGAATCCAGATCCAGCTTCTTCACCGAGTGGGTGTCCATCGCCGCTTCGCCGGCGGAACCCAGACCGTAGCCTTTAACGGTCTGCGCCAGGATCACGGTGGGCTGGCCCTTGTGCGCCATCGCCGAAGCATAAGCCGCATAAACTTTGTAGGGGTCGTGGCCGCCGCGGTTGAGCTTCATAATCTCGTCGTCGGACATATCCTTAACCAGCTCCAGCAGCTCTGGATATTTGCCGAAGAAGTGTTCGCGGGTATAGGCGCCGCCGTTGGCCTTGAAGTTCTGCATCTCACCATCGACCACTTCGTCCATGACTTTCTGCAGCAAGCCTTTGTCGTCTTTCTCCAGCAGCGGGTCCCACAGGCGACCCCAAAGCACTTTAACCACGTTCCAACCGGCACCGCGGAAGACGCCTTCCAGCTCCTGCACGATCTTGCCGTTGCCGCGCACCGGGCCGTCCAGACGCTGCAGGTTGCAATTCACTACGAACACCAGGTTTTCCAGCTGCTCGCGGCCAGCCAGGGAGATGGCACCGAGTGTTTCCGGTTCGTCACACTCACCGTCACCGAGGAAAGCCCACACCTTGCGATCGCCACGCGGGGACAAACCGCGGGCGGACAGGTAGCGCATAATATGCGCTTGATAAATCGCCTGAATCGGCCCCAATCCCATAGAGACCGTGGGGAACTGCCAGTACTCCGGCATCAACCAGGGGTGCGGGTAGGATGAAAGACCGTTGCCGTTCACTTCGCGGCGGAAGTTATCCAGCTGCCCCTCATCAAAACGCCCTTCCAGATAGGAGCGCGCGTAGATACCCGGCGCACTGTGGCCCTGGAAGAAAACAAGATCGCCACGCTCCTCACCTTCGTTACCGCGGAAAAAGTAGTTAAAACCCACATCGTAGAGGGTGGCCGCCGAGGAGAAACTGGAAATATGGCCGCCGAGATGGTCATTATTCTGGTTGGCACGCACCACCATCGCCAGTGCATTCCAGCGAATTAAGGAGCGGATACGGCGTTCCATAAACAGGTCGCCGGGCATGCGTTTTTCCGCGCTGGGTGGAATCGTATTGCGGTAGGGGGTCGTGATAGCCGCGGGCAGCTGCACCCCCACATCGGTAGCGCGATCAGACAGCTGCTTTAACAGGAAGGCTGCGCGCTCTTTGCCGCTATAGCGTATTACCGCCTGCAGCGCATCCAACCACTCCTGCGTTTCGAGGTTATCGGTATCTTCGTGCATCAAGTGCTCCTCGGCGAATTAGGCGACATCAAGTCGGTCTATTTCTCATAAATCGGTACGCGGGCAAACTACAGCGCAGGCAAAAAAATGCTGCCTTTTTTTCAGAGTTCCGCCAATTCACCACCATCGTTGGCGGAAATACAAGGTGTGGATATTCACCCGATCATGGCGGAGAGGGAAGGTGACGCCAGTCTGTGCCGCGAGTGCTTAGTTTGACTGTAATTATCTGTTCCGGGGCCCGCGCAGTGTGGCGGACAAAACCCCTTTCCCGGTTATTCGCGGAGAGGATTGTAGTATTACTACAAAAAATTTTCCAGATAGGACGGTTAGTAACAAACAAAACAAAATGGTAAAACAATTATTTTTCTTTTTTGTGTTTTACCGGAATATTTTATGGGAACTTCGAGAAAACGGACTACAAAATCGAGTCCCAGATACAGAGACCAGTCACAACCGCACCACCTCCCCTCCAGATTGATATTCAGCGTAGACCAAATAGCGCAGAGGCCCTCCCGCCGCGACGGCATCAAAGGGGTAACAGGTCACGAGCAGCAATCCCCGCTCAGCAAAAACCGGGAGGCGTTCGCGTTCACTATTAACGATACGCAACTCGCTAACCCGATAGGTATGCCAGTGGCCGCGCTCATCCTGCAAGTAAATGGCGCTGCCACGCCGCACTGATTGCAGACCGGCGAAGTGGGTATCCCGGTGTGCCGCAATAACCGTGGTGCGAAAGTCCCCCGGCTTGCCGGAGCCCGCCAGCAGCCCAGGGCCAAAAGCGAGGGACGCACCACTGCCGCCGGCGAGCACAACCAGCGGGCGCTGCCCCTCCAACTTGAGCTTGGCCACCGGCCGGGTATCCGCCCAGGGCCAGGGCTTTTGTGGAACCCCGTCCTGCAGCTGTGTCTCCCAGGCCTCGGCGATCAGCCGCTGGGCCAACTGCGCCTTGGCCAGTAACCAGCCCGCAGAACCCAGCTGCCAAAGCCCCGCCGCCAGACACAACAGGAAAAGCAGGGGGCGGATCATCCGCGAATATTCCTGATTCGAGCCTCAAGGCCACCTTGAGGTCGACGTATATCCGGCACAACTCTGCGCAATTGCTGGCGCAGCTCACGCAATAAATTACCGCGAACCTTGCGCCCACGGCGCAACAGTGCTGCCAGGCTGAGCAGACTCAGGGCCGCGAGCAACTGAGCGTACACCCCCGCAGCCGTGCTCGGGTAAGCCTGGCGCTGCAATACTTGCCCCTTAGGCATCGTATTGGCAACCGAACTGTGGGAAAACTCATTACCCGCCTTGCGCACGACCTCTTCCTCAACCGCGACAAAACTTGTATAGGGACTGGCGATCTGGTGCCCCAGGGCGAGGTGCAGAATTTGTTCACGCAGCGCCAATCCCGCGTTGCTACCCTCCCCCACCAGGGTCTGGCGATCACGCAAAGATTCGATCTTGCTACGCGCCCAAAGACTGCCGATTCCGACAGTGCTGGGCGACTGCCCTGCGCGCAATACCAGCTTGCGCACAAACTGTTTGCCTGCCATACGCCCACGCAACTGGATTTCTCCCTGCATTTCATCGCCTTCAATCCTGGCTACCAGCTGCAGCGGCTCACCGCGATACAGATCCGGAATACGCTTCGGGTAGGCCTCCGCAACCACCCCCTGAGGCCAGCTCAACTGCAGATCGGTGGCCATGGGGTTTTCGAGCTTGGCGAACAGAGTCTGCATACGCCCACGCACCTCGGAGATATCGCCGATGCTCACAAAGGCACCGCGACCAAATTGTGCAGCCTTGCGCATAAAGTGGTTATTGGGCGCGGAGCCAATGCCTACGGTAAACAGGCGCGCACTACCCAGGTGCTGATTAATCAACTCAAACAAAGCCTGCTCGTTACCCACGGCGCCATCGGTGATAAATACTACCTGGTGCACCAGACTGGTCTCATCGGGCAACTGCTGCCCAAGCGCCAGACGCAGAGCCGAAGCCATCTCGGTGCCCCCATCGGCATTTAACCGTTCAATTTCCCGGCGTGCGCGCTGAACATTCTGCTTACTTGCGACCACAGGACGCGTGAAGAAAGCGCGGGGACTGTTGTTAAACTCGATCACATTGAAACGGTCGTTAGCCTGCAAGCGGGAAAGTGCCAAGACCAGGCTCTCCTTGGCTTGTCGAATGGAATTACCGCCCATTGAGCCAGAAGTATCGATCACATAAACGACTTCCCGCGGCAGGCGCCGGGCGCGGGTACCCTCATCCGGCGGCAGTAACATTACCTGCAGATATCTACCGGCTTTTGCACCCGCATTTTCTTCATTGCCAATTTCTTCTTCGCGGACACGCTCACTAAATAACGCTGCACGCGGCATCGCCGAGGGCTCCGCCTGCCAGCTTAAGAGAAAGTCCCGATCCATTTTCACAGCACCATCGCGCAAGCGAATGGAATAATGCTCCCCAGCTTTCTCATCGATCGTAATGTCGTGGTAGGGGCTAGCAATTTTTACCAGTGGCAGACCACCCTCCAGTTCCACCTCTATCTCGATATTATGACTACCCACAACCTCCCGCTCTGCTGCCGGCTGCATATACGGTGAAATCGCCGGAGCGTCCTTTACCTGGTCCGTAGGCAAAGCCCAGCCACTGCCCTCTGTGACCAGTTTCTGTTCGGTACCACCAAGAGTATTAAAGGGAACCGGCTCACCGGGTATGTAACGCGGAGTCAGAGTCGTAGGCATACGCAGTGAAAAGACACCATTGTCATAGACTACTGGCTGTAAGTAGCGAATATTCACCTGTACTGTTTCCCCCGGTGCGATATTGGCCACTTTATTGGTAAACAAATTGGGGCGCTGCTGCTCCAGAAGAGCCGCGCGCTTACCCGCCGCGCGCGCGGCCTTATAAATCTTCGCCGCCTGTTTTCGTTCGCGTACCTTGCCGACAATACGGCGCTCACCCAATTGAATTTCGAGGCCGGTCACTGCGGCTCGATCCGGTAGTGGCAAAGCGTAAATCGCCTCCTGCCAGTTTTCACTGGTATTTTGGAATGCCTGTTGTAGCCACACTTCTGCCACCAGGCCGCGTACAGCAATACTGACCCGACTATCCTGGTGTACCGCCGGAATATATTTCCCCGCTTCACCGCCAGTAAACAACAAATTCCCTGCTTTCACCTCACCTAGGGTGATAGCTTCGACAGCTTCCTCATCGCCACTATCCGCCGCGTCGTCAAGCGCCTGGGCATTCACTTCGGCACCAATAGCCGCAATCACTACCGCCAATACAACCACAATAAATAATAACCAGCGGCCCACACCCCCGCTTTTCTGACGGCGACGATAGTATTCTTCCGTCGGCAACATCAGCTCATCTTTATGAAAACGCTGCCCAAACAATATCACCCTGTTCACAAACTTCTCTCCACTTTTAAACTGGAAGCTAAAGGAATTAAAAACGCTAAAACGGGCGAAAGACGGCAGGGAATCGGGTGAAAGCCGGGAGGAATAATGACGAATTGTGGCGGAGGGGATACTTTGACATATTTCAGGGGTACCAGGTAATCCTGCAATAACTCTCAGCTTTAAACGCAGATTTACAATCTAGGCTCAAATATCTAGATCCGTCAAAATATCACAGCGCGGAGCGTGAAGCTCACCGGCAACCCCACCGGGCAGGGCTGCTGCGCTGCAATCATCACACAAGGATATTGCGAGATTATTCAGAGAGTCTCTAAAGGTCTTTTATTTCACGCCAATCTCTTCCTATGACCAAAATGACACATCTTATACCAATGGAAAATATCGAAACAATCGATCACTTCAGCAATCCTTGGCCTTACAAATTTCGATATCCGTTTCACTATCCGAATTTAATGGCAAGAAGATGATAGTAATTTTTTTACCCGATGCACCTCTAATATTACCCCGTTTAAAGTCATCGGTAGCCTGTCCATTTATCTTCACCACAATATCACTTTCATTTTCCCAGCCCTCCAACACAAACGCAGGATTAAATACTGGGTTAGCGCTTGAGCCACTTAAACGAAAAGACAGTGAGTCGCTTGCATCAAAATAATACGCTCGCTGCGCCTCATCATAACCGTAGTCTGATGAGCCAGTAACATTGGCAACTACAGGTGCCTGCAACCAGGATTTCGCCAGCTTGGTCACTTGTGCAGTTGACATATTAGATAATCCAGTAAGCAGTAGCCGGGTTTGCGAAAAATCATCTTGCTTAAACGGTGGATTGAAAGCCATATGAAACAATGATGTATGACTTGGGTAAAGCGAATCGGAGGCTCCACGACCAAACGCGCGTATTTGGTTTACCGGCCAGTGATCCCAGCGCACAAAGTGATGATCTGGATATTCTTCTTCGAAACCCACTTCAGAATAGGGGATAATCTCCAGCGAACCACCATGCTCCATAATCGTGAAGGTGTCAAACTCTGTATCTTTCAAATTAATACGAGCTATATTCGCCTGTAAAGGTAGTTCAAAAGCCTCACTACCTCGGTTATTAATCCCACCATTGGCCCCATCATAACTTTCTGCCTGCCCATTCATATTTACAAGCGTGAGCGTGTTGTCAATCTCAATGTTATCCCATGGATCTTTGCCGGCACTGTGAATAATCATAGCCTCATGGTATTCGAACCCATTGGGAGCATCACCGTAGGTATTGACTTGCTGACTGAATAACGTGTTTCGGGAAAGCACCGTTCCATCTGGATAGATATAAAAAACAAATTCTGACGCTGCACCCCATCCATCTGGCGAGTCTTCCGTATCAATTAAGTTGTAACAAATACCGGTGGGATGATATCGCCACTGAACCACGACCCTTGCAGGAGTATTTTCAATGACGCGAACATGACTGTAGCGAACCTGCTTATCATTCATGGGTTCAGCACCACCACTTTCACACATTTCCGGCCACCCCCAACTTTCATTGAATTCATTACTGAACCATGCACCGTTTTCAGAAACCAAACTTGGCACAAAGCCTAAGCCTCGCCAAAATACCCACTTAGTGTCATTGCCATCAAAATTAACAATCACATCGGGATCGGCATGTACTTGCCAGTTATCATTCCACAAATTTGACCTTGGCTGATATTGATCCTCTGGGCCTGTATCCCATGCCCCGACGTATCCCAATTTAGTGTATTGCGCTCCAAAGCCTGAATCTGGTCCCGCAGGCAAAGCATCGGCACTATAAAACTCGGGCACAGGTGAGACGTAAGCGGACGGCTGAGCAGAAACTTGAGTGATAGTGCCATTCGGATTTAAGGTCAAATTATGAGTAATCTTACGCTCGTTATCATGATCATATGTCTCACGTAAGATCGTTCGGTCAGGTTTCACTGTGTAGTATTCATCAACCCATCCGGTCCAACCCGGCAGCATTGGATCCTTGTGAACATCAAACTTTGGTGCATAACGCCAATGTATTACCACGTCGTTTTGTGACTGGCGAATGATCCGTACATGAGAGTGGCGATTGAGTTTATCCCAACGCAATCCGACTCCATCCCCCCGCGTCTCGAAGAGTTGCTCCACGTAGTTGACACCCTGACCTGTGTGCCACCTTGGTAGATAGCTCGAAGCTCTCCAGAAATAGAACTGTTCAGTGTCAGAAAAGTTTACAACGATGTCAGCAAACTCACTGACCATCTGGTGAGCCTCCCAGGATTCACCGGAATCCATTCGCGAGTAATATGCGTAAAAATCAGTCACAGTATTTTCACTTGTCGATTTATCATCTCCTTTTGAGTCTGAACCGGTGGAACATGCAGTACCCATAAAAAGGATACAGAACGGGAGTAGACACTTATATAGAAGTGTTGCCTTAATCGTTTTTATCAACATTAAACATCTTCACTTTACAGTAATGAATTGTGTTTTCTTAACGCTATATTTATTAAGTTTACACAGTGGGCACAGCGAAAAGTGAAACATAAAAAATATTTAATCTAAGGTTAGCGCCTTGAAAAAGACTAGCCGCCCTCTCAGAAGCCATGAATTTTATTGTGTCACTGCTCATGCCCCGCGCCTTACATGACTGATATCTCTAAAGTCACGGAGTAAATCCTGGAATTGGCACAACACCCAGATACCCTTCTAGTGCAACCTCCAGCACCATCTTGGTATTTTTTTTCGCAAAACACAGTAAGGAAGAAATTATGCCTTTGGGCATAGCCTCAAACTGAGGGGGGGGGGGGAATTAGCGGGCATAAAAAAACCGGCGCAAGCGCCGGTTTTTTTTCGATGAGGGCTCGGTCAGTCGATCAGCCCATAATCCTTGCGCAAAACCTCAACCAGCTCCGCTTTTGGATTATCAGACAGCTTCAATTCCTTTCCGGTAATTTTCTCCGCGATACCGACATAGGTTTTAGAAAGATCCATCAGCATGGATTCCGGCAGCTCGTTATCACGGGCCAAGGCCAGGCGCTCATCCATGCGGTCTTTATTCAGCAGAATATCGGCATCTGGGAAGTAATTGAGCAGGGCCTGACGGAAACCTTCTTTGGAGTTTTCCACAACCTTGCCGGTGCGGTACTGCTCACCGTCCCAAATGCGGGAGGAGTCCGGGGTGCCCACTTCGTCCATATAAATCAGCTTTTCTTCACCATTGGCATCGGTGACATAGCCGAATTCGAATTTAGTATCGACAAAAATTTGGTCGAGCTTCTCCAGCTCTGCGGAGATCACATCGAAACCTTCTTTCAGCAGTTTTTCGTAAAGGTCGATATCCCCTGCACTGCGGAAATTAAAAGCGTCGACGTTGTCTTCGATATTCTTACGGGTGATATTCACATCATCCGCTTCCGGCACGCCGGGAATATCTTTGAGAATACCTTTGGTGGAGGGGGTGATCAGCAGCTCGGGCAGCTTCTGGTCCTTTTGCAGACCATCCGGAATCTCGATACCGCAGAAGTCGCGCTCGCCCTTTTGGTAGGAGCGCCACATGGAGCCGGTGATGTACTGTCGGGCGATAGCCTCGATCATGACCGGGCGGGCCTTCTGTACGATCCAAACCAGGGGATGGGGAATATCTAGGATATGGCTGTCGGCCAGGCCCTGCTCCTTGAACAGCTTGAACCAGTGGTTGGAAATCGCGTTCAGTGCGGCACCTTTCCCGGGTACGCCGCGCATGCCGCCTTTGCCGGTCCATATGCAATCGAATGCGGAGATGCGGTCGGAAATGACCATCACCGCGAGAGGGGCATCCGGTGCTACCGGGTATCCTTTCTCCTCGATCAGGCGACGGCTATCGGCTTCGGTCAACCAGTAAACGGAGCGGACCTTACCGCTGTGGATGGGCTTGTCGGTACGGATCGGCAGGTCATTATTGACCGCTAGAACTTTGTCAGCCAGGCTCATGAGCTCTCACCTATTTGGAGGGACAAATAAAGGAAAGCGCGGCATTCTAACAACGGCCTCGTGCGGACACAAAGAAAAGATATCGGCCGGCCGCGCCAGGGGCTGTTATTCCGATATCCGTTTGGCCTCCCACTCCGCCTGGTGCTCACTGGTGGGCCAAGCCGTCATAATCGCTTTGAGCAGGGTGGCCAACGGAATTGCGAAGAAGACCCCCCAAAACCCCCAAATTCCCCCAAAAAACAAGACCGCCAGAATAATTGCCACCGGGTGCAGATTAACCGCCTCGGAAAACAGCAGTGGCACCAGCACATTGCCGTCGAGCAGCTGAATAATGCCGTAGGTCATGATCAGGTAAAAAAACTCGTTGCTCCAGCCCCACTGAAACAAGCCGATAGCCGCCACCGGGATAGTCACCACCGCCGCACCGATATAGGGGATCAATACGCTAAAGCCCACAGCCACCGCGAGCAGCAGCGCATAATTCACCCCCAGTAACAGGAAAGCGGCATAACTCACCGCCGTCACTATGCCGATCTCTACCACCTTGCCGCGCACATAGTTGGCCACCTGATCGTTCATCTCGTGCCAAATCTGATGCAACATCGGGCGCTGTTTGGGCAGGAAAGACGTACACCAGCGAATTAGCTGATCCGAGTCCTTAAGGAAGAAAAACACCAAAATCGGCACCACCACCACATAAATCAGCAAGCCGGCAAAAATGGGCAGGTTGGTGAGGGAGAAGGCCAGGAGGGTCTGCCCCATGCCTCCGAGTTCCTTGCCGAGAGTATTGAATACCTCATCGATCTGCGCAGCCGAGACCAGGCGCGGGTAGCGCTCCGGTAACAACAAGAGTAACTCCTGTCCGCGCTGCACCATATTTGGCAACTCCGCACCGAGACGCACTAGCTGACGCCAAATAATCGGCAGCACTACAAACAGCAGCGCTACGATGGCACCGACCAACACCAGGCAGGATAGTGTTACCGCGAGCCAGTGAGGCACCCGCCAGGACTTCAGCTTCTGCACCATGCCCTGCATCAGAAAAGCGATAACCAGGGCCGTAAGTACAGGCGCCAGTACAGCTCCGAGCGTGGCCAGTATCACCAGCGCTACCGTGAGAAGCAGCACGAGCAGCACCACTTCCTCCTGACTGAAGTAACGGTTCACCCAGCCTTTAACAATCGACAACATAGACTCTCGGGATTGATTCTTCATTTGCCAGCGTACAGCCAATAGTGGAAGGTATTATCACGCCTTTCAGCGCGCAGCAGGGGTCTGCCACTCAGAGCGGCAAAGCTGTGAAAGTCTCGCCAGGAGCCCTCATCGGTGGCCATAACACACAGCAGAGTACCCGTTTCATATTCGTTTAGGGCTCTGCGCATGGCCAATAGAGGCTGCGGGCACGGCAGCTGGCGGGCATCCACCATCACCGCGGCACGCCAATCCGGCTCTGGTTGTTCACGGATGGTATCGGAGGAAGGCACGACCATTGATTAATCAGTCACAAATTTTGCAGAGCCGTGGATTATAACGCGGAATCCGTGCCAGATACCGCCAAAGCTTTACGCTTTTTAACCCACCGCGTGGCGTAAACCCGAACCTTTTAGGGGCTACCCGGTCAAAACCTCGACAGTTCAACGGGGTTGCGTATAGAGTTGGACTATAGATCCTTCACGGACAGACCGAGCAGTAATCAAGATGACTAACCCACAAAAAAACCTGCCTCGTCGATCACACAAATTGCCACCCTCACAGCGATTGCGCCGCGGTATAAAGGCACTGGGTATCGGCCTGCTGCTTGCCAGCACCCCTATCGCCGCCACAACTGAGCCGGAGGGTATCCGCCTGCCGGAGCTGGGCGATAGCACGAGCGGCGTCGTATCCCCACAGCGGGAAAAGGAACTCGGGCAGATGTGGTTGCGCATGTTTCGCAGCCAGGTAAAAACATCCTCGGACGCGCTTCTGCAACAATATGTAGAGAAAACCGTTAAAGAGCTCGCCAGTTACACCCCCCTGGAAGACAAGAATATCGATGTGGTCGTGGTCAACAATGAAACCATGAACGCATTCGCGGTCCCCGGCGGCATTATGGGGGTACACACAGGCCTCTTCCTGTTCGCCGAAAATGAAGACCAGTTTGCCTCGGTGATCGCCCACGAACTCGGCCACCTCAGCCAGCGACACTATGCCCGCTCTCTCGAAGCGCAGCGCAACAACAGAATTCCCACCCTGGCCGGTATGCTCGGCGCCCTCGTACTTGCCGCCACCGCTGGCGGCGGAGCGGGTATCGCCGCCATGACCGCCACCCAGGCGGCGGCACTGGACAGCCAACTGCGCTTTAGCCGCAAGAACGAACAAGAAGCGGACCGAGTCGGTATCGAGACCCTGGCGGCATCCGGGCGCGATCCAGATGCCGCCGGTGAAATGTTCGAGCAGATGCTCAAGGCCACACGCTACTATCAGCGTCCGCCCGAGTTCCTCCTGACTCACCCCGTTACCGAAAAACGAATCGCCGATGCCAAGCTCCGCTCCCAGCGAATGGAGACTGTACCGCCGAGCGACAGCCGCGACTTCCACCTGATGCGCGCCCGTATTCGTGTCGCTGGCGAACCCACTCCTCAACAGGCGGTGAAACGTTTCCAGGCCGAGCTCAACGGTATCAATGACAACGAAGACGCCGCTCGCTATGGCCTGGCTCTGGCGCAACTGGCGGCCGGCAGGCCCGACAATGCACTGGACACCCTGCAGCCGCTGCTCGACAAAGAACCCTCCAAGGGTGCTTTTGTACTGGCGCGCGCGGATATCGACCTGGTGCGCCGGGACTACAGCGGCGCCACCCAACGGCTGCAATACGCCCTCGACCGCAACCCCGGCGACCACGCCCTGCTCATGGGACTCGCCAATGCACACTTCAAGGCGGGTAACTTCCTCGCGGCAGAGCGCATGCTGGCCAAGTACAGCCGCGCACGCAAGAAAGACCCCACCGTATGGTATCTGCTGGCTGAAACCCACGGCTTGGCCGGAGATATCGTCGGAGTGCATGAAGCTCGCGCTGAGTACTACATTTTGAACGGGGTTTTCGACAAGGCCCTGCAACACCTGCGCCACGGTATTCGCATGACCAAAGACAACTACCAGACCAACGCTATCTTGAAACAGCGCCTCAAAGATGTCATCAAGATGCAGGAGAAAGCCAAAGAGCTTTAAGTCGGCACCATAAATGCCTCAGGCGGCGGGAGAACCAAAAAGAGCGGCCAATGGCCGCTCTTTCTCTGTCCGCTAGGATCACCGTACCGGGCACTATCCCATGCGGAAATCCAGCATTCTCTGCAGTGGGATCATCGCCTTGCGGCCCAATTCCGCGTCCACAAAGATTTCATTGTCACCGCGCTCCAGCACAGCGCAGAGATTCTCCAGGGAGTTCATCGCCATCCAGGGGCAGTTGGCGCAACTGCGACAGGTAGCGCCGGCTCCAGCGGTTGGGGCGACCATCAACTCTTTGTCCGGGCACTCCTGCTGCATCTTGTAGAAGATGCCCTGGTCGGTCGCCACGATAAAGCGTTTCTCGGGGCGGGTCTTGGCCGCATTAATAATCTGTGAGGTAGAACCCACCACATCGGCCAGAGCCACAACGGCAGCGGGAGACTCCGGATGCACCAGCACCACGGCATCCGGGTAGAGGGCCTTCAGATCCTCAACCCCTTTTGCCTTGAACTCCTCATGTACGATACAGGAGCCATCCCACAGCAGGACGTCCGCACCGGTTTCACGCTGCACATAGCCCCCCAGGTGTTTATCTGGAGCCCAAAGGATTTTTTCACCCTGGGCATCCAGGTGATCCACCACGTCCAGAGCGATACTCGAAGTTACCACCCAATCGGCACGGGCCTTCACCGCCGCTGAGGTGTTTGCATAGACAACCACCGTGCGATCGGAATGCTGGTCGCAAAACTCGGAAAATTCATCCGGGGGGCACCCCAGGTCCAGAGAGCAAGTCGCCTCCAGGGTTGGCATCAAAACACGCTTGTTCGGCGTTAGAATCTTGGCGGTTTCGCCCATAAACTTCACCCCGGCCACCACCAGGGTATCGGCGCTGTGCTCAGCGCCGAAGCGGGCCATTTCCAGCGAGTCAGAAACACAGCCACCAGTCTCTTCGGCCAGCGCCTGAATCAATGGATCAGTGTAATAGTGAGCCACTAGCACGGCATTCTGCTCGTTTAGCAGGCGCTTGATTCGATCGCGCCAGGCCTGCAGCTCCTCTTCACTGTACTGGGGCACAACCGGCTCCGCAAAGTGCGCCTGCACCAAAGAGCGGGAATCAACCGTTTCTGCAACAATGGACTTTTGGGTCATGGCTAACTACCACTAGCGAAAAAACGCGCAGTATAACGCATTGTTGCGCCATATCAGCGCACCTGAAATATCAACCACTACCTGTTTGACCCCGTCACTGGATGAGTCGCTCAGCAAACCCCACTCCGGCAAACCAGTACACTTAAAGAGTCTCTTTCTTGCAGCCGAATGGCCCCTCTATGGAAATGGTAGAGAGTATTGTAATTGGCGCCGGAGCTATCGGTCTCGCCAGCGCCTATGCCCTGGCCACCAGAGGCCATCGAGTGCTGGTTTTAGAGCAACACACTGCCATAGGCACCGAAATCAGCGCCCGCAGCAGCGAGGTAATCCACGCTGGCATCTATTACCCGACCAACAGCCTAAAAGCCCGGGCTTGTGTTGCGGGAAAAGCCAGCCTGTACCGCTTCTGCCGTGAACACGGTGTGCCACACAAACCCATCGGCAAACTGATCCTGGCCACCGATAAAGCCCAGTTACCCCAACTAAAAGCCCTAAAGGCACAGGGCGATGCTAATGGCGCGGGCAGCCTAATGCTACTGAACGGACAAGAAGCCAGGGCGATGGAACCAGAGCTGCAATGTCACGGTGCCATTTATTCACCAAGCACAGGCATTTTCGACAGCCATTCCCTACTACTGGCGCTGCAGGGCGCTCTTGAGGCCCTGGGCGGCCAGGTTGTACCAAACACAAAAGTAATCGCATTATTGCGGGGTAGTGACAACTACCAGCTGACCATGGAGGATGGATACTCCCTCGGTACGCCGCACTTAGTGGTAGCTGCCGGGCTCCACAGCCATGGATTGCTCAGCAATATCAACGACGTGAGCATACGCAAGGCAGTTCCGACTCAATACCTGGCAAAGGGCAATTACTTCTCCCTCGACCACAAACCGCCCTTCTCACACTTAATTTACCCACTTCCGGAGCCGGGTGGCCTGGGCATTCATCTCACGCTGGATCTGCAGGGGTATGCCCGTTTCGGGCCCGACGTGGAGTGGGTAAACGCGATTGATTACAGGGTGGATAGCCGTCGCAGGCATAAATTCTACCGCAGTATTCAACGTTACTGGCCCGCCCTTCCAGAGAGATCTCTGCGTACAGATTATGCCGGTATTCGCCCAAAGCTCGCTCCCATGGGGGCCCCACCACAGGACTTTAAGCTATTCCGAAGCGGCGGTGACGGGAAACCACAGTTAGTCGCTTTTTTTGGGATTGAATCCCCCGGCCTGACCAGCTGCCTTTCCCTGGGGGAAATAGCGGCGAATTTCATTAGCGGCCAATCCCACACTTAAGCCAACCTGAAGAAATCCAGACATTGCTCTAGGAGAAACGCATTAAATATAAGAGACCGCTCACACGAAGAAGCGACAAGAAATAAGAGTGGGAAATTAAGAAGAAGTGGTGGGTCGTGCTGGATTCGAACCAGCGACCAATTGGTTAAAAGCCAACTGCTCTACCAACTGAGCTAACGACCCTATGGTGACTGGGAAAACTTGGTATGTCCCAGCTTAGGATGCCTTCACCCTCACGCAGAGGTGTAAAAGCTGTGGGTTTGCTGTGAGCATTCCCGGTGGAAAATGGTGGGTCGTGCTGGATTCGAACCAGCGACCAATTGGTTAAAAGCCAACTGCTCTACCAACTGAGCTAACGACCCTTTTCCGTGCCTCGATGTGAGGAGCTGCGTATCTTACGGATCTATTATGAAAAAACAATACCTAACTCGAAAAAAAATCTAACGAATTTAAGGAGTTAGGTATTTCCCTCAAAATTGACGCCAACTGACAATCACCTGGCATAAACCGTTGGGTCCGCAAGGCCTGCATCGGCGAATCCCGCAGCGCGCAGTCTACAGCTATCGCAGCGACCGCAGGCCGCACCATCTGGGCGCGCCTGATAACAGGATACCGTCAAGCTGTAATCAACCCCAAGGCGCGTCCCTTCAATCACGATATCGGCCTTGCTCATTTGCATCAACGGTGCCCGCACGGAGAGCTTGTGGCCCTCAACTCCGGCGCGAGTAGCCAGATTGGCCATTGTCTCATAGGCCTCGACATATTCCGGCCGGCAATCCGGGTAGCCGGAATAGTCCACCGCATTGACACCGACAAAAATATCCTGTGCTCCGAGGACCTCGGCCCATCCCAGGGCAATGGAGAGAAAAACCGTGTTGCGTGCCGGTACATAAGTCACCGGGATACCGCTGGTTTCCTCTTCCGGAACCTCAATCGTGTCATCGGTCAGGGCCGAACCGCCGATAGAGCGCAGGTCGAGCTTCACCACCTTGTGCTCTACCGCCCCAAGATCACTCGCCACACGTTTCGCCGCCAACAGTTCCGCTTCGTGACGCTGGCCATAATCGAAACCCAGAGCGTAACACTCGTACCCGTCTGCACGCGCCATGGCGAGCACTGTGGCCGAGTCGAGGCCACCGGACAGCAAAATTACCGCTTTCTTTGCAGTCATCTCTTCCTCAATTCATCAATACACAATCACCGGGCCAATCAGACACCCGGGATATCTCCCCACAGCAATTTATGCAGCTGCATCTGCATGCGGACCGGCAGACCATCCTGCAAGATCCACTCCGCCAGTTGCCGCGCCGGCAACTGCTCATAGCTGGGCGAGAAAAGCACCTCTCCCACTCGCTCCGGCAAGCGGTACTGGTCCAAGGTAAATCTGGCCCAGTCGTAATCACTGCGATCACAAATTACGAACTTGATCTGGTCCCGGCGAGTCAGCACCTGCATATTTTCCATGCGATTGCGGTGCTGCTCCCCGGAAGCCGGCGTCTTCAGGTCGACAACCCGTGAGACACGCGGATCCACATTTTCCACCGGCATGGCACCGCTGGTCTCCAGGGATACTGAATAGCCCGCATTGCACAGAGCCTCCAACAGCGGCAGACAATTGGGCTGGGCCAATGGCTCACCACCGGTCACACAGACATGGCGCGCCGGATGACTTTGCACCTGCTGCAATATCTGCTCCAGGGTCATGCGCTCGCCGCCATAAAAAGCGTACTCCGAGTCGCAATAAGTACAGCGCAGCGGGCACCCCGTTAGGCGCACGAACACCGTTGGTAGGCCGCATTCCCGCGCCTCCCCTTGGAGAGAGTAGAAAATTTCACTAATTCTGAGCGATTCTTTAGACAGACTGGTCATAAACACCCGACACAAAAACGCCCGGATGGCACATGCCATTCGGGCGCGGGATCATAGGCTTTTTCTGGTTAAAAAACCAGCGACGCAACTGGCTCAGCAGCGCCTATACGCGACTAGAAGTTATCCTGGAGATACTTCTTAGCCAGGTTGGATGCCCTGGCATCACTGCTCGCCACCTGCTCTAACAGGTTGCGAGCTTTCTGCTGGTCGCCCAGCTGGTGGTAAACGGTTCCCAGCTTGTAGCGGCCATCCCAAACCTTATTGGAGTTGGGGTAGCCATCGAGTAGCGCCACAAACCACCCTCGAGCCTCTTCAAGATTTCCTTGAACCAGGGCTATCTCTCCCAGCCAGTAGTTGGCATTGGGAGCATACTGGCCGTTGGGAAAGTCTTGCAGCAGACTCTTAAACTGAGCACTGGCACCGCCGTAATCACCGTTGCGAGCCAAGCCAAAACTGGCCTGGTAACGATCGCGCTCGCTCTTGCCGTCTTTCGGCCCCTGCGGCTTGGGTGGCATCGCAGATCCGCTCTGGACAGCGGCACCGCCTCCCCCTTTAACCGGCGGCTGGGCGGAGGGTTGTGCCGAGGGCTCAGTGCCGCTTAGGCGGGCAATCCGCCGATCCAGATCCATATAATCCTCAGTGCGCTGCTGCTTGAGACGCTTGATCTCGTGGCGCAGCTCTTCAACCGATCCACGCAATTCGCGCACTTCCTGCTGCAGCACCTGCATCTGGTAGTAGGCTTCGGCCTGGGGGTTGGTCTGAGCTCTGGGGCTGCGACTTGCGGCGCGGGCGAGGTGAATTTCCTCGACACCACGGCCACTCGTGGGGAGCGACTGCTCCTGACTGCTGGCAGACAGGTCGACAATCGGGGCCTGGGAGAATACGGGCGATGCCGCAGCCATCATTGCTGCAGCGATCGCCAGTTTTCTAATCGTAAAAGCCATTGGCATCCATTTTGACGATTAGTTAATAACAACGCGACGGTTCATCGCACGGGCAGCTTCGTTAGAGCCCATCTGAGCCGGACGCTCTTCACCGTAGCTGATCACTTCCAGATTAGCTGCGTCTACGCCTTGCAGTACCAAAAAGTCGCGTACGGCATTTGCGCGGCGCTCACCCAGAGCCAGGTTGTACTCGCGAGTGCCCAGCTCATCGGCGTGACCTTCGAGGCGAACAGCAGAGGCTGCACCGCGCATGCGATCGGCGTGACGGATCAGCAGCTCACGGGTTTCCGGGTTCAGCAGGGACTGGTCGAAGTCGAAGTACACTACGTTTTCCAGAGGAGCCAGGGTTTCACTCTCCTCTACAACGCTGGTTTCAACCTGGGTATCCACCTCAGGCTGAGTGTATTCCTCACCGCTGGTATTGTCGCTGCTGGTGTTGCTACAACCGGCCATTACTGCCAAAACACAGGCCAGGCCCAGTCCCGTTTTTACTGATTTCAACATAAGCTACTCCGCTTTTAGTGTTATCGAAAATCCTGAAAGATTTTTTTTAAATTGGTCTTATAAATACCCTACGCTTCTGAGCGTTGGGCCCCGCCTCAATCAAAGTATGGCGACCATGCCGGTTCACGGACATCGCCCCTCTGTGAGGGCAGGTTGTACTTCACCCCAGCATCTAGCGATACCGCAGCCAGAATGCCCTTGTCTCCGCGCTTGGTTGCGTACATCAGCATGGCCCCATTCGGCGCAATGCTGGGGGATTCGTCCAGGGTGGTCTCCGTGAGGACACGCATTCTGCCCGAATTAATATCCATCGTAGCGATGGTAAAAGTTCCCCGGTTGCGATGTACCATGACCAGCGTCTTCCCGTCAGGAGAAACACGCGGCCGCGCATTGTAGTCGCCATCGAAGGTTAAGCGGTCGACTTGACCAGTGGCAAGAGTCAATTGATAAATTTGTGGCTTCCCTCCCCTATCTGAGGTGAAAACCAGCGATTTACCATCCGGCATCCAGTTCGGCTCGGTATCAATAGAGAAGTGTCTGGTCATACGAGTGAACTTGCCGCTCGCTAAATCCAGGACATAGATCTCCGGGTTGCCGTCCTTGGAGAGCACCATAGCCAACTTGGTTCCATCGGGAGACCAGGTCGGTGAGCTGTTGATGCCCTTGAAGTTAGTCAGCTGCTTGCGCTCGCCGCTGCGCAGATTCTCGCGGAAAATCGCCGGGCGCCCGGTCTCAAAGGAAACGTAGGCCAGCTCCTGACCATTCGGCGACCACATAGGTGACATTACCGGCGCACTGAAGCGGCGCACCTGCTTAGCGCGCGCACCGTCGATATCCGAGCGCATCAACACATAGCTGGGTTTACCTGCGCGTTTTTCCTCTTGCACATACACCATCTCGGTGGAGAAGGCGCCGCGTATACCGGTGATGGACTGGAAGATTTCGTCGGCGGCGCGGTGGGCGATATCCCGCAGCTGGGTCTGGCCACCTCGCACCTGCTTGGTAAACATCTTGTGCTGGCCGAAAACATTGACCAGATCAAAGGTCAGCAGATAACCGGGGGCTTGGGGCTCAATACGACCAGTCACTATGTACTCGGTACCGAGGATACGCCAATCGCGGAAAACCACGTCTTCTGGGGTCTTGGGGAAGGACAGCATGTCCTCCTTAGGCACTGGCGAAAACAGGCCGCTGCGGCGCAAGTCCGCGGAGATAATCCCGGAAACATCTTCCGCTAGCACCCCACCACCAGACCAACTGAATGGAGATACAGCAATCGGCGTAGGGTCATCAATACCGCTGGTGATATCCACCACCAGTTGGGCACGTACCCCTAAACTCACCGAGGTAATTGCAATAATGACGACGGTCTTCAGTAAACTTTTGATCATTGGCGCAAATCTTCGACTATAAAGTTCAAAATGGTTGTGCGGACTTCCCGCTCGAATATCGTCGGCTCTTCCCTCGCCAGCTCGGCCACTTCGGGGAAGACTTCCACCCGGCGAATCGCGGTGAGTACCGAACGATCGAGTGCTGTGTTGCCACTGCCCTCGACGATATTAGTTGCCACCACCCGGCCAGTGGGGACAAAGTTAATTTTCACCTTGATGGTCATACCATTGCGGGCGCTGGGCGGACGACTCCAGACCGCTTCAATTTGCTGTCGAATCGCCTGGCCTACTGAGGCCATCGCCTGCTGCGCCTCATTGGCATCCAGCAAATCCTCTTCGTCTTCTAGTGCCTCGTCAAAGGAGCTCTGCCGCTCTTTCTCCAACTGCTCCTGAAGCTCTTTTTTCTTGCGTTCTTTCTCTTTTCGCTCGTTCTCGCGCTGCGCTTTCGCCTCCCGCGCCTTGCGCTCGGCCTCGACTTTGGCCTTGCGCTTTTTTTCGGCTTCGAGCTTTTTCTTGCGTTCCAGGGCGGCTCGACGCTTGCGCTCAACTTCCGCCTGGCGCTTTTGCTCGGCTTCGCGCTGGGCACGCTGTTGTACTTTATCCACCTTCTTGGGCAGTTTCTTTTGAGGAGTCGCAGCCTCAATGGTCACCAGTTTGGCCTGCACAAACTTCGGCATCGGTTTGCGCTCGGGCATGCTGCTGGCTTCCCAACCATAGGTAATAGCGGTGATCAGCGCTCCGTGCAACAGGAGGCTGACTACAATTGCCAGTGCGTAAAAGCCTTTATTCACCGGCGCCCTACCCCTGTGGAGGCTCTGTCACCAGGCCGACACTCGGTGCCCCCGCCTGCTGCAGTTCGGTCATGGCATTAACGATCAGGCCGTAGCGGGCCTCAGTATCGCCCCAGACCAGCACCGGGGTTTTCGGCTTCTGCCGCAATACCTTGGCCACCGTCTCCTTGATCTCAGCAAGGGACTTAGCCACCTGCTCATCGGTGCCCAGGTTCAGGTAATAAGTGCCGTCGGCACGCACCGAGATGATTAGCGGCTCCTCGTCGGTATCCTCCATCGGCGCCGAGGGCGCGTTTGGCAGGTCGACTTTGACCCCTTGCATCAATAATGGTGCCGTGACCATAAAGACAATTAGCAGCACCAGCATCACATCGATGTAGGGCACCACATTGATCTCGGAAACCAGCTTCTTTTTGTTTCCCTTGCGAAACACACTCATAGGGTTCGCCTACTCACTACTCAGCCGGAATGCACTTTGCGGTGCAAAATAGAGGAAAACTCCTCGGCGAAAGTCTCGTAACTGGATAGCAGCGACTCCGCCTTGGCCGAGTAGCGGTTGTAGGCCATCACCGCGGGAATTGCCGCGAACAGCCCCATCGCGGTAGCTACCAGCGCCTCACTAATACCGGGAGCCACCGTGGCGATCGTAGCCTGGTGCATGGTGGCGAGACCGCGGAAGGAATTCATAATGCCCCAGACCGTACCGAAGAGGCCTATATATGGACTCACAGAGCCAACCGTTGCCAGGAATGGCAGGTTCATTTCCACCTTTTCCTGCTCCCGCGACATAGCGACACGCATCGCGCGCTCGGTGCCCTCCATAACCGCTTCGGGGCCACTGCTACCCTGCTGACGCAGGCGGGTAAATTCGGTAAAGCCGGCGCGAAACAGGGATTCAACGCCATCGGTCTTACCTTTCTCGGCGCGCTCATTGCCCTCGCGGAACAGCTTATTGAGGTCCGCCCCGGACCAGAAACGGCGCTCGAAATTATTGAGGGAGCGCTTGGCCTGGGACAGGTAAAGCCCGCGCTGAATAATCATGACCCAGGAGACCACCGAGGCCAATAGCAGCAACAGCATAACCAGCTGTACCAGCAGGCTGGCGTTCTGGATTAGCCCCCAAAGAGAAAGTTGTTCACCGGCGTTCATCTTATTAAGTAACTGCCTTTAATGCTGAATGAATGGGTTCCGGCAGGGCACAGGGCCTGCGACTGTCGTCAGCGACGCAGGCCACTTTGACCACGCCTTCGCAAATTAGCTCATTGCCGCGCCAAATTTTTTGTTCAAAGGTCACCGCGGCCCGCCCCAGTTTGCCAACCACCGCAGTAGCGCGCAATGCGTCATCGAGCCAGGCGGAACGGCGGTACTGGACGTCGGCGGAATGCACCACCAGCAGTATCCCTTTCTGCGGCATCGCCGGCTTATCATACCCGAGGGAGCGCAACAGTTCTGTGCGCGCCCGCTCCATATACTTCAAATAATTCACGTAATACACGATGCCGGCTGCATCGGTATCCTCGATATAGACCCGCACAGGGATACCGAACTCTTCCCTCATCTATTCTCCCTCGTATCCACAGTTACACAGACCCGGCAGTGCCGGGCAAAAGGTTCTCAGCCAGTTCTATCCGGCTTGGCTAGGCCGAAGTGTTCGTAAGCGAGCCCAGTGGCCACCCGCCCGCGGGGCGTTCGGGCAATATAGCCCTGCTGGATGAGGTAGGGCTCCAGCACATCCTCCAGGGTGTCGCGCTCTTCGCTCACCGCGGCGGCGAGGCTATCTATCCCCACGGGACCGCCATCAAACTTCTCTATCATCGCCAGCAACATACGCCGATCGAGGGAATCAAACCCTTTTTCATCCACATTAAGCATATTCAGGGCGGCATCGGCGATAACCGGATCTACTGTGCCATCGCCTTTAACCTCCGCGTAATCACGCACACGGCGCAACAGACGATTGGCGATTCGGGGCGTACCACGGGCACGACGCGCCACTTGCAGAGCGCCGCCCTCATCCATTTCCACCCCCATCAAACCGGCTGAGCGGCACACGATACTGGTCAGGTCTTTTACGCTGTAGAACTCCAGGCGCTGCACAATGCCAAAGCGATCGCGCAGGGGGGAAGTCAGCAGCCCAGCCCTGGTTGTGGCACCGACCAAGGTAAAAGGCGGTAAGTCCAACTTGATCGAGCGCGCCGCCGGCCCTTCGCCGATCATGATATCCAGCTGGTAGTCCTCCATGGCCGGATACAGGACCTCCTCCACATGGGGGCTGAGGCGATGAATTTCATCGATAAACAGCACATCCCCCGGTTCCAGGTTGGTCATCAATGCAGCCAGATCACCGGCCTTCTCCAGCACAGGCCCCGAGGTGGTCTTAATCGCCACCCCCATCTCCGCGGCAATAATATTTGCCAGAGTGGTTTTGCCCAAGCCTGGTGGGCCGAATACCAGGGTATGGTCCAGGGCCTCTTTGCGCAGTTTGGCGGCCTGGATAAAGATTTCCATCTGCTCGCGCACCACCGGCTGGCCCACATAATCAGCCAGACTTTTGGGGCGCACGGCGCGGTCGTACTGCTCTTCCTGCCCAGAGGGCCCGGCGGGTTCTGGGGCCACCAAACGATCGGCTTCAATCATCACAACTACTCCAGGGCACTCGATTTAGGCGGGTGCCATGCCTTTCAGGGCCAGGCGAATCAGGGTTGCACTATCGGCATCAGCCTGCTCCTTGCCGGCGCGGGCCACCATTTTACTGGCCTCGGTAGGCTTATAGCCCAGAGCCACCAAGGCGCTCTCCGCCTCACCGGTATGGTCCACCTTGGGTACCGCGGCCGCGGCCATCAGCGGGATATCGTTGACGTCGCCAAAATCCGGGGTCAACTTATCGCGCAACTCGACAATCAGACGCTCTGCGGTTTTCTTGCCGACACCGGGTACTTTTACCAGGGCCGCCACATTATCCTCGGCCACGCAACGCGCCAAAGCGGCGCCGTCGAGGCCGGATAAAATAGCTAGCGCCATTTTTGGCCCCACACCACTAACTTTGATCAAGGTGCGAAACAGTTTGCGGTCAGAGTCGCGAACAAAGCCATAGAGCTGCTGGGCGGTTTCGGAAACCGCCAGGTGCGTGTGCAGCTGCACAGGCTGGCCCAGGGCGGGCAACTCAAAAATCGTGGTCATGGGCGCGAGTACTTCGTAGCCTACCCCCTGCACATCTATCAGCAATAAAGGGGGCTGTACCGCAGCCAAAGTGCCACTCAGTCTTCCAATCATGTGTTGTTCCAGGTTTGTCTATCGCTGCCCGTGTGAGGGGCTAACTTTTTAAGCGTGCGCTATACGCTGAGGCGGCCACGGCGGAAGCGACTGCGCGCACCGCCCGCGGTAAAGACCAGGGTCTGCTCCGTGTGCATATGGCACAGCGCCACAGCGAGGGCATCGGCAGCATCCTCCTGAGGTGTGCCCGGCAGAGACAGCAAGGTCTTGACCATATGCTGTACCTGTAGTTTGTCGGCAGCGCCGCTGCCCACCACCGCCTGTTTGACCTTGCGGGCCTCGTACTCAGCTACAGCGAGGCCACTATTGGCCCCGGCCACAATGGCCGCACCGCGCGCCTGTCCCAACTTCAAGGCGGAGCCCGCACTCTTCGACATAAATACGTTTTCAATTGCCATCTGCGCCGGCTGGTATTGCTGGGCAATCTGGCTTACCGCATCGAAAATCAATTTCAGGCGCTCCGGTAGGGGCCCCTCGGGGATACGAATCACACCACTGGCCACATAGCGCGCTTTACCCCGCTCTACATCAATAATTCCATAGCCCGTCTTGCGCGAGCCGGGGTCAATCCCCAGGATGCGGGTCAAGTGGCAACTCTCCAAATATCTGTATGTTTATATAGTGGCGGGAGTGTCCCAAGGTGGAAGCAGGGCGTCAAGGGAGAGGGTAAGCAGGATGCTCAAAGATTGCTGGCCGACAGTTTAATTAAAGCTATCCGTCTTCCCCTCCGTCACGGCCCTCGCCTTGTTAGCAGAGAAGCTTTTCGCGGCCAGTGCTCTGGCCCCCAGGCGATAAACCTCTTCGCATCCGGTTACCTCGCCAAACTCCGCCCTCACTGTCATACCTTCCAAGAAGGTCAAAATAACTTCTGTCTTAGCCTCTACCCCCGGCTCACCCGGCTCGAAAATTGAGTGCAGCAGCGACTTCAGCCAAGCCTTATGCACCATCGCCTGTTGTACCAGGATTTCATCGTGCCCCCGAAATTCAGCCAGGGCATGCATGAACATACAGCCTTTGAAGTCGGCGGCCCTAAACCAGGAAAAATGCCAATCCAGTATTGCCTCCAGCCGTTTATCCGGGTTTGCTGCTGCCGATATCACAGCGGTTAACTCCGCCTCTAAACATTGGTGCCGCCGGATCAGTACCGCCTCAATTAACTTATTTTTCGAGCCAAAATGTCGATACATCGATGTCTTGGAAACTTTCGCCTTATCCCGGATCAGGTCGACCCCCACGGCGGTGTAGCCAAGCGTATTAAATAGTGCTTCCGCCGTATCCAGAATCTGTTCTTTCTTATTCATCACGAATTTTTCTCAGCGAGCCTCTATAGCGATAGGAGATTGTGCCCATGTGTACAGATCTGTATCATAGCACCAAGCAGTATGTACAGATTTGTACACACTGCTTGGTGCGACTACTCATAAATACGCCTGGCGACCCGAAGGAAGTGACCGATGAAGAAGTTACGTGGCGGCGGTGCACTGCCACCCAAACCAAAACTTATCCAAATGATAAGAGGCTTTATCGGCGGTTTTACCAGTATTTTATTACTTGGCGCTTTGGGCCATCTCACCGGGACCCCCTGGCTGATGGCACCCTTCGGTGCGACATGTGTACTCTTATTTGCCGCCCCGGCCTCACCTCTGGCACAACCGCGCAATGTCATTGCTGGTCACCTCATCACTTCAACGGTGGGTCTGGTTGCGCTCTACGGCTTCGGTGATTCAATCCTGGTGATGTCACTGGCAGTCGGTGTATCCATCATGCAAATGCAGTACTTCCGCGCGGTACATCCACCCGCCGGAGCCAACCCATTAGTCATCATTCTTGCCGGCCAGGATGTTGTGGGGTTCGACTACCTGCTGGCACCGGTGCTGATCGGAAGTATCGCGTTAGTTGCGGTCGCCTCATTGATCAACAACTGTGGTGAAGAAACTAAATGGCCCGTGTACTGGCACGGTTTCAGCCGCCGGAAAGCGAAATAAGAATGGCGAAATTGGTTTTGATCTCTGTGCGCCATGACTGGATGAAATTATCAGATGGCTGACCACCGGGGGAAACCGGGCAGGATAATTCCTGCCCGCAAACAAACAGACCTCAGCCCAGCTCTTCCATAACCTCGGCGGGAATATCCGCATTGGTGAAGACATTTTGCACATCATCGAGATCTTCCAGCATCTCGACCAGGGCCAGGACTTTTTCCGCGCCCTCTCTATCCAATGGGATAGTGGTCGAGGGGATCATGGCAATTTCAGCATTATCCGGGGTGAAACCGGCTGCAACCAGGGCATCTTTCACCGTGAGGTAGTCTTGGAACTCGGTGGTAACCTCAACGCTGCCGTCGTCATTGGACTCGATATCTTCAGCACCCGCCTCCAGGGCCGCTTCCATCAATGCCTCTTCGTCTACACCCACTTCGTAGAACATCTGACCTTTGCGCGTAAACAGATAGCTCACGGAACCATCGGTACCCAGATTGCCACCGCGCTTGGAAAAAGCATGGCGCACTTCGGCTACCGTGCGGTTGCGATTGTCTGTGAGGCACTCCACCAGTACCGCCACACCACCGACACCGTACCCCTCGTAAACCACCGCCTCATAGCTGTCTCCATCGGCATTACCTGCCCCGCGGGCGATGGCCTTATCAATGGTGTCACGCTTCATGTTCGCGCCCAGAGCCTTGTCGATAGTGGTGCGCAGCGTCGGGTTATCGTCCGGGTTGGCCCCCCCCTTGGCGGCCACGGTCAACTCGCGAATAATTTTGGTGAAAATCTTGCCCCGCTTGGCATCCTGAGCCGCTTTGCGGTGCTTGATATTGGCCCATTTACTATGTCCGGCCATAGTCCGTCTCTCTTCAGTCAGTGCGAGGGATGGGCCCGTTAGCGAAGCGAATTGCCCATCTCCACGATTTGATGGGCTCGCTTCGCTCGACCCATCGGGGAAAAGTCAGCTGATTTTTTCTTCTTTTTGGCGCAGACGAATACTCAGCTCACGCAACTGCTTGGCGTCCACTGCGCCCGGTGCATCGGTCATCACACAGGCGGCACTCTGGGTTTTGGGGAAGGCGATAACATCGCGAATCGAATCGCTGCCGGTCATCAGCATCACCAAACGGTCCAGGCCGAAGGCCAGGCCGCCGTGGGGCGGAGCGCCGTATTTGAGGGCGTCCAGAAGGAAGCCAAATTTCTCCCGCTGCTCCTCTTCAGAGATGCCGAGGATACGGAAAACCGCCTGCTGCATAACCTGGTCGTGAATACGCACAGAACCACCGCCCAATTCGGTACCGTTCAGCACCATATCGTAAGCGCGGGACAGGGCTTCGAGTGGGTTTTGCTCCAGCGCCTCCGGGCTGCAGGATGGCGCGGTGAATGGGTGGTGCAGCGCGGTGAGGCTGCCGTCATCATTTTCCTCAAACATGGGGAAGGCCACCACCCACAGCGGTGCCCACTCACTGGTGTACAGGTTGAGATCTTCGCCCAGCTTGCAGCGCAGGGCGCCCAGGGCCTCGGAGACTACCTTGGCCGTATCCGCACCGAAGAAAATAATATCGCCAGTCTCCGCCTCCAGGCGATCGAGGATGGCCGCGCGGGTTTCGATGGGCAGGAACTTCACGATGGGCGACTGCAGACCATTCTCCAGGTCGGAGCGGTCGTTGACCTTCACATAGGCCAGGCCCTTGGCCCCATAGATACCGACAAACTTGCCATAATCGTCGATCTGCTTGCGGGTCAGCTTGCTGCATCCCCCGGTAACCTTGATCGCAGCCACGCGGCCCTTGGGATCATTGGCAGGACCGGAGAACACCTTGAAGTCCACCTCGGCCATCAGGTCTTTAATTTCTACCATTTCCAGAGGAATACGCAGGTCCGGCTTGTCGGAACCGTAACGCAACATGGCCTGGTAGTGGGTCATGCGCGGGAACTCACCCAGTTCAATTCCCTTCAACTCCTTGAACAACTTGCGCACCATGCCCTCAGTGATCGCCATAATCTCTTCCTCGTCGAGGAAAGAGGTTTCAATATCGATCTGGGTAAATTCCGGCTGGCGGTCGGCGCGTAGGTCTTCATCGCGGAAGCACTTGGCAATCTGGTAATAGCGGTCGAAACCGGACACCATCAGCAACTGTTTAAACAGCTGTGGGGACTGCGGCAGGGCGAAGAATTTGCCTTCGTGGGTACGGCTCGGCACCAGATAATCGCGCGCACCTTCCGGGGTGGCGCGCGTCAGAATTGGGGTCTCGATATCGAGAAAGCCGTGCTCATCCAAATAATTGCGGATCGCCGTGGTGAGCTTGGAACGGAAATACAGGTTGTTCTGCATTTCGTTACGGCGCAGATCAAGATAGCGATACTTAAGGCGCACATCCTCACCCACTGCCGTATGCTCGTCCAATTGGAAGGGCACTGTTTCAGCGGTATTGAGAATTTCCAACTCGGTGCCGTAGACCTCAACTTCACCGGTCACCATATTCGGATTGAGGGCCTCCGGGGCTCGGGCGCGTACACGGCCAGTCACCTTGAGTACATATTCGCTGCGCACGCGATCGGCCATCTCAAAATGCTCGGCGGCATCCGGATCGAAGACCACCTGCACGATACCCTCGCGGTCACGCAGGTCAATGAAGATCACTCCGCCGTGATCGCGGCGGCGATCGACCCAGCCACAGAGGGTTACTACACGGTCTATATCCGCGGAACGAAGGACGCCACAGTAGTCGCTGCGCATGGATGAAAATTCCCGTTATCGATAGGTAAAAAGGTTAAATAGAGAGTACACCGCACAAGCGGCTCCGCACAGCGGATTCAGGCCGTCTTCGCCGCCGCCTTTGCCGGCTGGCCACTCTTGGCCTTGACACCATTCGCGGCATCGCCGGCCAGATTTTTCTTACTGCCGGTTTTGAAGTCTGTTTCGTACCAGCCGCCTCCCTTAAGGCGGAACCCCACTGCAGAAATCTTCTTGTGCAACTCGGCCTCATCACAAGCCGGGCAGTCTTTAAGGGGATCATCGCTCATGCGCTGCAGGGCCTCCATCTCGTGGCCGCAGGCATTGCACTGGTATTCATAGATCGGCATTACTCAGTACCTGATGCTGGAAAAAGGGGAACAGAGTATACATGAGCCCCCCAGATGGAAGAAGCAACCCCTCCCTTTTGACCTTTGTGGAAGGGGTTTGGGGTCTCAAATTAAGTAGGAAATAGGGAAAAAGCACTGTTTTTCTAGTATTTCCCCGTGCGACCAAACAAAAACTATATATACTTCCCCCCATCACCCGCTGAGGCGTCGTTTTGTGAATGCAGCGCAGCGGGAGACCGAACACACTTTTACCGGATACACACCGAACAACAAAGAAGGAAGTAAGCCATGGCTATCGCCAAAAAAGCTGCCAGCAAAACCGCTGCCGCCAAGAAGGCCCCAGCAAAGAAAGCCGCTCCAGTTAAGAAAGTAAAAGCAATCAAAGAGAAGTTCACCAAGACCCAGATGTTGAACCAGATTGCGGAAAGTACTGAACTGTCCCGCAAGCAGGTTCAATCTGTTCTGGACGAGCTGAGCGATATTATCGAAGGTCACATCAAGAAGCGCGCCGTCGGTGAGTTTTCCCTGCCGGGCCTGATGAAAATCACCACCGTGAAGAAGCCGGCCAAGAAAGCCCGCAAAGGTATCAACCCCTTCACCGGTGAAGAAACTGTATTCAAAGCCAAGCCGGCCAGCATTCAGGTGAAAGTTCGCCCACTGAAAAAGCTGAAGGAAATGGCGGAGTCCTAAGACTTCCCAGCCTTCATGCAAAAAACCCCGCACTCGCGGGGTTTTTTATTGGCCCTGAATACTCATCAACGCTTACCATCGCCCCACGCTGTCATCGCTCCTCTCCGGCTCCGGTAAACTGCGGCAAGCGGTTTTCCGAAGAAGGCAACCAAGTCTTACCCGGCGAAGTTATTCCGCAATATTTATTAGCCGGTGAATAGCGTAAAATATCCAGCTTACCGATAATTGAACCCAGTTTATTCCTATGCGCGCATCCCGTTATCTCATCGCCACCCAGAAAGAAACCCCTAACGACGCGGTAGTAATCAGCCATCAGCTGATGCTGCGCGCGGGTATGATCCGCCGCCTCTCCTCCGGCCTCTACACCTGGCTGCCCACCGGTCTGCGTGTACTGCGCAAGGTGGAGCGTATTGTGCGTGAAGAGATGGACTGCGCCGGCTCCCTGGAAATGTTGATGCCGGTAGTGCAGCCTGCTGAACTGTGGGAAGAGTCCGGTCGCTGGCAGCAGTACGGCCCCGAATTACTGCGTATTAGTGATCGCCACAATAACGATTTCTGCCTGGGCCCCACTCACGAGGAGGTCATCACTGACCTGATCCGCAATGAAATCAAAAGCTACAAACAGCTGCCGGCCAATTTTTACCAGGTGCAGACCAAATTCCGCGATGAAATCCGCCCGCGTTTCGGGGTGATGCGCGCGCGCGAATTCACGATGAAAGACGCCTACTCCTTCCATGTGGACGCAGACTCCCTACAGGAAACCTACGACATCATGCACGGCGCCTACTGCCGTATTTTTGAGCGTATCGGCCTGGATTATCGCCCGGTACTAGCGGACACCGGTTCTATCGGTGGTTCCAGTTCCCACGAGTTCCACGTGCTCGCGCAAAGTGGCGAAGACGATATCGCTTTTTCCAGCAAATCCCGCTACGCCGCCAACGTAGAACTGGCCGAGGCGGTGGCCCCGACCGGCGAGCGCGCCGCACCCAGCCAGGAAATGCAGGAGGTCCACACACCAAACCAGAAAACCATCGCTGCAGTGAGTGAATTCCTGCAGAGCGATCCCGCCCACTCAGTAAAAACCCTGATTGTGCTGGGTGAATGTGAAGAGGGTGAAAGCGCACCACTGGTGGCACTGGTACTGCGTGGCGACCACGAGCTGAATGAACTGAAAGCGGAAAAGCTCAGCGGTATTGCCAGCCCGCTGCAATTCGCCCCGGAGCAACGTATCGCCGAAGCGCTGGGTTGCCATATCGGGTCTCTAGGCCCGGTGGGTATGAAGGTCGAAACGATTGTGGATAGATCTGCAGCACACCTGGCAGACTTTATCTGCGGTGCCAACCGCGACGACTACCACTACACCGGCGTCAACTGGGGTCGCGATGTGGCACTCAGCCGCATAGAAGACCTGCGCAATGTAGTCGCCGGCGATATCAGCCCGGATGGCCAGGGCACCCTGGAAATCAAACGCGGTATCGAAGTTGGCCATATTTTCCAGCTGGGTGAAAAGTACAGCCGCGCCATGAATGCGACGGTACTCGACGAGAACGGCAAAGAGCAGGTCATACCTATGGGCTGTTACGGCATCGGCGTATCGCGCATTGTCGCCGCCGCTATCGAACAAAATTACGACGACTCCGGCATTATCTGGCCCGACGCCATTGCACCTTTCCAGCTCGCCATTGTGCCCATCAACATGCACAAGAGCGATTTGGTTCGCGAAAAATGCGAACACCTGTACGAATCCCTACGCGCTAAAGGTGTCGATGTACTGCTGATGGATGAGCCCAAAGCCCGCCTCGGTGCCATGCTCGCGGATGTCGAGCTGATCGGTATCCCCCACCGTATCGTGATCGGCGACCGCGGACTGGAAAAAGGCGTGGTGGAATATAAAGGACGCGCCGATGCCGAGAGCCAGGAGTTCGCCGTCTCCCAACTGGAAGACGTATTGCTGGAGAAGTTTGGCCATAATTAACCCGCCCAGCCGGCAGATGAGTTTTCCTCTGCCGGCTTCTCGCCCGTGAAATACCGGCATAGAGAGCAAATTTGCGGATATTTCACTCGCTGGCGCCGGTCCACCAGCGGCAGCAGCACACTTGCACTCCCTCGCCGCCCCAACTTCTTAGTGAATTTTGCGTAAAAGGTCCATAAAAGGCGCTACCCAATCGCCCTAGATCTCGTAAAATTCCCGGCATGATAAGAAAAGCCATTACCACACTGGGGTTCGGTCTGATTTGCTGCAGCGCCATCGCCCAGAACAGCGCAAAAGAAGTGGATCCTGAGCTGCGCCTCGCCCTGCGTGAAGCCATTACTCAGGCGGATAGTTTTGCCGATCGCTTCGATGCGGAAGTGTGGTTGATGTCCAAGTCCCAGCCGCTATCCCGCTATATCAAAGACCCCAAAAGACGCATGCACGTACTCAAGGCGGTGCACCGCGAAGCGATCCGAGCGGAGCTGCGCCCGGAAATTGTCCTGGCGGTAATCCAGATCGAGAGTGCCTTCAACCCCTACGCGGTATCCCGTGTGGGCGCCCAGGGAATGATGCAAGTGATGCCATTTTGGAAAAAAGAAATCGGCCGTCCCGATGACAACCTAATTGATATGGATACCAACCTGCGCTACGGCTGTACCATCCTCAAACACTACATCAAAAAGGCCAAGGGAAACCTCGCCAACGCGCTCGCCTACTACAACGGCAGCTACGGTCGCCACACTTATAGCAGCAAAGTCCTCGATGCCTGGGCCAGCCGCTGGAGATAGGCCATGACTTCCGGCTATTTGTTTTTTTCCGGCGGTGCCTGCGCACTGCTATTACTGGCCGCCACCAAAGTTTCCGTGCATCACCGGCAACTCGCTGCCGGGCGCTGGCTGATATTGGTGCTGCTTGGTGTTATTTGTTATCTGCTACTGCCCACGCTGCCGCCGTTTAGCGGCCTTGGCGGATTACTCCTTCACCTGCCGATCATCCTGGTACCCGCCGCTTTCTGGCTGTTTACCCACCTGCTCTGTCGCGAGGAGGAACCGTTCCCCCCCTGGGGCTGGCTTCCCATCGGTCTCTCTATTGTCTTTAGCCTCGCCGCGAACCACGCACCAATCCCCCTGGGCAACAAAACAGAAGCAGCCTTTTTTAACTTGTCCCAATTTACCCGCCTGGGCCTGATCGGCCTGGGAATGTTCACTCTATTGGGTCAGTTTCACTCGGACTTGGTTGAAGAACGCCGCCGTTTGCGCGCCATTCTGCTAATTGCGGTGGGCACCTATATGTTGATTGTGATCGGCGCCGAGTCCCTATTTGCCTACAGGCCAGTTCCCGATGGTGTGCCAACCTTGCATGCACTACTCGCCAGCCTACTGTCCCTGGCTGCCTGTCTGTGGTTGCTGGCGCTCTCCCCCAGCGCGATAGGGGAATCCCTGTCACAACCTCTGGCAGAGGTTCCCTTAATAGAGGAAGTGCTACCTCCGCCCCCCCTGCCAAGCCTGGATGAACCGCAACAGGCGCAACTACTAAAGCTTCAGGAGCATATGGAAAATGGCGGCTACCGATACACAGGGCTGACCATACGGGAACTGGCTGACCAGCTGGGCACCCGCGAACACTTACTGCGTACTCTGATCAACCGCCACCTGGGATATCGCAATTTCAACGAATACTTGAATCACTTCCGAATTGACGAGGCCAGTGCCCGCCTGGCGGATCCAGGCCAGGCACACCTGCCAGTACTCTCGATCGCCCTGGATATCGGTTATCGATCCCTCAGCCCCTTCAATGCCGCCTTTAAGCGCCGCCACAACCAGACGCCCACGGAGTACCGCCGCGACAAGCTGCCCGCCTGAATGCAGAACCATTCGGAATTCGTCAGCATTTTTTCATTTTCCGCAAGCCACCCGCAGGAAACCTCCCCAGACTGAAGCCATCACGACAAGTGCTACCTGTGCAGCCAGAACCTCTGGGTGGCCGGGGACGCCGACCGCTCCACTAAGGCTGCGGCAAAGACTATGGATGGTGAGACTATGGATTTCCTCGCAGATGTGGCTCACTACGGAGCCATCCACTTCAAACTGACCCTATTTCGCTATGTGCTGGCGGCCTCGGTTATGAGTATCTGCGCGGGCTGGCTGTTTCGCGCCTGGATGAACCGGCGCCGTATTCAGAAACGCCGAGCAAGCTGGGGGGATATTCGAAGGGAGGTCAGCTACTCCATGCTCACCGTCTGCATTTTCACCCTGTTTGGTATCACCATTAACCTGTTGCAGGATATGGGTATCGCTAAACTCTACTGGAACTGGAGTGACTACCCTTTGTGGTGGGGCATTCTGAGCCTGCCGGTGGTACTTCTTCTCCATGATGCCTATTTCTACTGGACCCACCGGGCCATGCATCATCCGAAGGTGTTTAAGCACTTCCACCGCCTGCACCATATATCGCGAACCCCCACTCCCTGGACAGCCTACAGCTTTTCCGTGGGAGAAATTTTTATCAACGGTCTCTTCTCACCACTTATTGCACTAACCATCCCTCTGCACCCAAGTATCTGGCTCAGCTTTCTATTTATCATGATTTTCCGCAACGCCATGCTGCATACCGGGCGCGAGTTCCACCCGCGTGGCTGGGTCGATGGCGCACTGGATAATATGACCACCACAACCCACCACGATCTGCACCACCAGCGCTTTCAGGGCAATTACGGCTTTTACTTCACCTGGTGGGACCGATTAATGGGCACGGAATTTAAGGATTACAAAGAGGTATTCCGCCAGGCTGTGGATGGCAAATTACACGGGGAACAGCAGCCGCAGGAGGGGACGCTAGCCGGAGCGACTGCCGATTCCGAGCCGGGAAAGATAACCGCTTAATCAAGAGGCTCCTCGCCTGAAGGCCTCTCATCGCGAAAGAACAGGGCTAGTGTCCGTGCTGCAGGGGCAGCCAGCGGGATTCTCGATAGCAATAGAGCCCCCAAAGTACCATGACCACTTCCAGGGCAAAAAACAGTAGGTTGCGCTCATCAAAACTACTACTGGCAAACATGCCGAAAAGGCGACCGGCGGCAAAACCAATATACGCAATGGATAAAGAAGCATAGGCGGCGCGACGATGGGGCCGCATGGCTAGCGCCACCAGTAGAATGACCGCGATGGCCAACATAAAGCCCGCATAAGTTGCCAGGAACTCGGGTACTGCAGTGGGAGCCGTAAAGGTAAACCCAATAGCCGCGGCAAAGGCCTCTGGATTAAATAAAGCTCCAAGGCCAATAGACGCAAACACCAATAGATTGAGAGTCAGGTAGACCCGTCCTAAATATTTCAACTGCCACTCCCCTGCACTGGCGGTAATTACCAGCCCCTGGCGAGCAGTTTCCCCAACCGCTATCGCCGCACAGAAGCCTGACTAAAGTATATATGAGGTTGCAACCGCCACTCTTCTAATTAGATCACTAACCTTGCATCAATTGTCAGGAAATAGAGGATTGCTCTCTTCGTATTGATACCGCGCAAGCAGGCTGTTCAACTCAACAGTGAACTGAGCCAGTTTGGCCTTGCACAAAACGCAACCGATACCAATGGCAGTATCAGCCAGAACAGCCCACACAACATTTGGCGAGCGATGCCAAGCCTCAAACTTAACACGCTTGTACAAGAACACGGGGTATACCGCAATGCAATTGTCATATTCAAAGCGCAGATTGAGCACCTTTTCGCAATCTTTACACTATTGAAAGACTCCGGCATAAAGCGCGCAGCTTTAAAGCCATGCGATCGGGTATTGAGTAACGGACAGGGAATCTCGAGATGGGGCCGACAGGGCCAATGAAACCGCTGCCACACAGAGACCGCTACCGCATAGGCGGCTTGAAGCAGCAGCGGGCAGAGAAACAAGCTCACTGCCCACTGCCCACTGCCCACTGCCCACTGGAGCTTCTAATCCTGGAATAAAAGCGCCAGGGGGTAGCCGGTAAAAGGCTTGGTTTTTTCGATAACCAAATGCGAAGTCATACGGGAGATAGCCGCCTCCTCATTCGCCAGCAGCTGCTCGGAGACTTTATTGAAGTCCGCCGCATCCGGACAGATAAAGCGCAACATGTAATCAAATTCACCGGACATCTTTACACAGGAAACGATCTGCGGGATATCGCTGATAATCCGGCGGAAGTTCTCGCTGGTGCGCGCATCCTGACGTTTCAGGGCCACATTCACATAGAACTCTGCATGTCGCACCTTATCCAGGTTGATCTCGGCGAGGAACTCACGGATATAGCGCTCGCTGGTGAGGCGTTTCACCCTGGCCAGGCAAGCACTCTCCGACAGTCCAATTTGTTCACTCAAATTCAGGTTGCTAATACGGGCGTTGGTTTGCAGAGCCTGCAAAATACGCAAATTATGCCGGTCAATTTTCACGGAGCTGATTTCTTTTGAATCTGAAAGGGGGCAAGGATAGCGGTATTCGCCTGAGGCTGAAACATTACAGCCTCAGGCAATAACAAAGCCAGTACCTCAGCAAGGGAGGACTGTGCACTGGTGACCGCCGCTTGGGTTAACTAGCCTGGCGATTTGCACAGGTAACAAAGCGCTCAATCCGATCCAAAGCGCGTGATAACTCGGCCTCATCCGCCGCGAGGGTCAGGCGTACGTGATTCACCGCGCTCTCACCAAAGGGGGTTCCCGGCAGTACCGATACCCGCTCGGCCTCGAGCAGGGCCTCGGCAAACACCTGCCCAGAGCTGGCCACCTCGGACACATTCACCATCACGAACATACCGGCTTCCGGACTGTAACAGCTGAGCCCTGGAATTCTGCCAATACGCTCCACAATCAGATTGCGGCGACGCTCATAGGCTTCGCGCATCTGCTTGACGAAGTAGGAATCGAACTCTAAAGCAAAAGCCGCCGCTTCCTGAATAAACTGCGGACAACCAAAGATAGTAGCGCCGGCAAACGCCACCAGGCGGTCCACTAAGGGCCCGCGCGCCACGGCCCAGCCAAGGCGCCAACCGCTCATGGCGTGGGACTTGGAGAGGCCATCAATCACCACAATATTGTCCAGCGACTCGGCTGCGGTGCGCAGGGAGGTATGGCGGCGGGCAAAAGTGATCATGGAGTACATCTCATCGCACACTAGCCAGATATTGCGCTCACGGCAAAAAGCCGCCAGCTCACGCAGCTGCTCCGGGCTGGCCATAGCACCGGTAGGGTTAACCGGAGTGTTGATCATTACCACCCGGGTCTCATCACTTACTGCAGCCTTAATTGACTCTATGTCGAAAGCAAAATCCCGCTCCGCCGGGCAGGCCACCCGCTTTACTGAAAGCCTGAGGCTATCGCAAATGGGAACATAACCGATATACATCGGCTCGGGGATCACAATCTCCTCACCAGGGTTCAGCAGGCATGAAAGCACCCCGTAAATCGCATTGGTACCGCCGGGAAACACGACAACATCATCGGGATTGCAAGGGTGTGGTGACACCCTACTCTCTATATCGGCAATGGCACGGCGCAACACCGGCTCACCGGCAGCGGGTGAGTAGTGGGTGCGCCCCACGCCCAAACGCGCGCGGGCAAAGTCCAGTATTGGCTCGGGGGTATCGAAGTTCGGGTCTCCCACACAGAGGAAAATGACATCCTCTCCCTTGCTGGCAAGATGGTGGGCCCGGTCGCTGACGGCCCATACATTGGAATCCTCACAGTTCAGGGCCTCGCTCTGCAGGCTGAATCGGGGAGTAAAATCTGTCACGTTTTTCACTATTTATCTGCCATTTATGTCCGCTAAGGTAGCAACCATCAAAGTAATCTATGGCGCTATATCGGCGTATATTTCGCATTACCCAGAAGATTCCAAAGGGATTACCGCAGAAAATTCTGTGGACATTTGCCTTCAGTGAGTCTTCCTGTAGAGGGTCAAGAAAGGCGTGAGGAGGAACCTCATAAGGGTTTCGAAGGGATTTCGAAAGCGGCAAATCAAAACTCGCCTCTTCGTTACTAGAGCATGACTATTAAGTCAGTCTATTTTTGGAGACTCTGCCATCCAATAGGCCTATAAAGAGACATGCTAGGAGAGCGCCAACGCTATAGCCCCGATAACTTAAAACAACCACCTAAGGCTTTAGCCCAAGCATTAAGAGACTAATAAAAAAAAGCTTAACAAACATGAAAAAATACTTGGCCATTCTCCCCCTGCTTATGTCAAGCCTCAGCTTCTCAACAACTTTTTCAGCAGAGCAAAAAAGACTCTGATTGATACCGTTGAGCGTGAGATTTCCAGACAATATATACTCCAGGAAAACATTCCCGCAATACGTAAAAGCTTACAGAAAGCCTCACAATTCGAGGCCGTGGAGCAGGCAGAAACCCCCGAACTGGCTGCCAAAGTACTTTCAAAAGTACACGAGAAACATTTTGGTGTGCGGTGGTCTGCCCCAAATGCCTCTCACAACCAACCAAAACACGAAAACTGGTTCACCAAACTGACCCGAAAAAATTCTGGATTTACCCGTATTGAAACCCTTGAAGGTAATGTTGGCTATATTAATTTTTGGGGTTTCGATCAGGTTAATGATGCATCAAGAAAACGCGTTGAAGCCGCTATGGCTCTAATTGAAAACACTAATGCCAGCATTTTCGACCTAAGCAGTAATGGTGGCGGTGATGGTAATATGGGTCGCCTGATGAGTAGCTATCTCTTTGAGGAGCCAACCCATTTAAACAGCATTTACTGGAAAGCTACAGACAGCACTACTGAATTCTGGACTTTCGAAAAAATCAATGGCAAAAGAATGGCCGACACTCCAGTATGTATTTTAACCAGCGAAGATACCTTCTCCGCTGCTGAATCGTTTGCCTATTACTTAAAACATCTCAAGCGAGCCACCATTATTGGTGAAACAACCAAAGGAGGCGCGAACACCTGGCAACTTTTCCAGTTAGACAACACATTCGGAGTGGTAATTCCAATTGCCAAGGCAATAAACCCTATAACCAAAAGTCACTGGGAAGGCACAGGGGTTCAATCCGATATAAAAAGTCGCAGGGAGTCGCGTTTAATAAGACTTATCGATTATCACTTCAACAAATACAATTATCTGCGGTCAATACTCAAAAAATCAAGGAAGTCAAAGAGTAATTAAAACTGCTGGAGCCCAACTAAGCTTCATAACGATGAAAGTTAATTCAATAAAAGAAAATTCAGCATCTCAGATGCATGTCAGTCGTAGTCACCGAAGAAAGGCATACAAGGACGTCTTTAAGACCCATCTTATAGCGAAGGCATTCTTAATTTTTCAGATGAATAGTGGAGTGAATAAGTGAAGGATCCTAAACAGATAAAACATATCGGTATTGTTGGCTGCTCTGCCGAGGGAGCAGCCCTTTGCTACAAAACGATTTGTACAGAGAGTGGCAAGTATCTCGGTGAACATGCCCATCCCGAGATATCCATGCACACCCACTCCCTCGCTCGCTATGTGGAATATTTGGATTCCAGTGATTTTCAAGGTATTAGCGACTTAATGCTCTCATCCGCGGATAAGCTCAAATCCCAGGGCGCCGATTTTTTGATCTGTCCAGACAACACTATCCACCAGGCATACGAATATGTCGTAGAAAGATCACCCCTGCCATGGCTACATATTTCCGATGGTGTAATTGCTGCAGCAATCTCTAAGGGTTACAAAAAGCTGGGATTACTTGGTACCCACTGGCTGGTAGAGAGTGATGTCTATCCGGCAAAACTTTCAGACGCACACCTCAGCTGGTTGCGCCCACCACAGGAAACCATTACCAGGATTGGTTACCTGATTATGAATGAGCTCGTCAATGGCATTTATAGAGTGGAGAGTGTGAAATATTTTCAGGATACAATAAGAAGTTTGAAAGAAGCAGGGTGCGATGCTGTAATTCTTGGCTGTACAGAGATACCACTCATTATCAACGATAGCAATTCAGCACTCCCAACGCTAAACTCCACCCACCTATTAGCTCAAGCGGCGATATTTAAAGCAATATCCACGCTTAAATAATTCGCCTACAAGATGAACAAGTGTACCAAATCTTATTATTAAAGAGAGTTTCGAGCAGTGACCACTTATCTGTCGGCCATAGCAGCCCTTTTCCTATCACTAACCTCGTTCACTGCCATAGCCAATATCTATAAGTGGACAGATAAAAATGGCCAGGTACATTTTAGCGATCAGAAAATAGACAGTGTTCAACAGGAAGTCATAAAGCCCAAAAGCCATACGTCCTATTGGTCACGCCATGACATTTCTGTAGAGGCTGTCGACACCAATCTCAGCAAACAAGAGCTAAATAAGATTGTTGAAGATGTAAATCTTGTTTATGAATTTTATGATCGTGTTCTATTTTTTGATTTCTACAAGACAGTACCAGTAAAAGTTCTCGTTCTCAAAGATAAAAAAGCCTACTACGAACATTTAAGGGAAAGAATGGGGAAAGAGCCATCAAGCTCATATGGAGTTTATTTTCCTCAAGATAACCAGATCATAGTTTACATGCAAAAAGAAAGGGCAAGGACCTTTCGCACCATCAAGCATGAAGTTAGCCACGCGATCACTGATACGGTAACCCCCTACTCACCATCCTGGCTCAATGAAGGATTGGCCGAGCAGATGGAAACTCTCTCAAGGTCAGGTGAACAGCTGCGTATCACCCGCCATATGGAAAATTACAGGTGGATTAACCCTCCCGAGTACAGGGAGCAACTTATGGATATAGCCACCTTCCTGAGCCTGCCCAGCAAAAACTGGAGGCACCAATTGAGAAGTGGTAAAGCAAGATTACAGCCACAAACCGGTCAATTTCTATACTTTCTGCTTTCAGCACCGACAGGCAAAAGCTTTGTCATTCGGCTAATACATAAATTCGAACGTGGAGATCGCACCCTATCCTATTACCATGTAGACAAGGACTATATCGGCGGAATAAAAAGCCTTGAGATCAACTGGAGAAACTGGCTAAGTGGAGAAACCGAAAAACATATCAATTTTTAAAGTCTACATATAAAAATTCTTATTACGAACTCAATTTACCCGGTATTTAGAGGCACCCACCATCGAACTGTTTCCTAAAGGGATACCAATAATTTTATAACTTTCAGCGACGAGGATAATTCTTCCTGAAAAATCCACGAGTAAAATTCGAAAAATGCAATAATTCAACAGCTCAGATCGAAAAGCTTTCCCCTTAGAAAATTTCGATCTGGCATCATGTTTTTAGAAAGCTGATTAACATCAGCTCACTTGAGACTCCTGACTAGGAGCGGAAGATAAATAGCTTACAGTCCGCTGACCTTCTTCGTTATTAGTAAGTATTTCTCTTGTTGTGAAAATATAGATAAAAGTAAGAAAATGGAAATTCGAGAATATAGAGACAGCGATTGGAAAGATGTTTGGGAGATACTCAAATCGGTATTCCAGGCAGGAGATACTTTCCCCAATAGCCCAGAAACCAACGAACAGGAGGCTTGGGATTATTGGATTAAAAAACCAAAATATACATTTGTTGCTATTACTGATAAAAAGGTAGTTGGCAGCTACCACCTTAAGGATAATCAATCCGGCTTAGGCTCTCATGTCGGAAACGCAGGCTATGTTGTAAGCCCGACACATAGAGGTTTTGGTATAGGTCATAGCCTTGCTCAGCACTCTATAGACTTTGCGGTTGAGGCTGGCTACTTAGCGTTACAGTTCAATTTGGTTGTAGCCACAAACAAAGCTTCAATAGCACTTTGGAAGAAATTGGGCTTCCAAAAAATAGGCACATTACCCAAGGCATTCAATCATAAGAAAATAGGATTTGTAGATGCTTATGTTATGTTCAAGCCGCTAATTTAACACATGAATGAACACTACAACACTCACCATAACCTATGGCGCTCAATTTCATGCAAATATCAACTATTGAATACTGGATATCCCAAGGAGCAATAAGAACAATGGCGGTTTACATTTTCGAACACATCACAAATCATACGATTTTGAAATCACAAGCAATGAAAACCGCAGTTGCTTCACCCATAGATACCATTTGCGGCCTCAGATCACACACCGGCAATGACTAATGGCCATACTTAATAATTCACTAAGCACAGTAAAGCTGTGATCCATTGACTTCGCAACGAAACCAAGCGTTGGCAAGCCAAACATTTAATCGACAGCTGCGTATTCACCCTCTGTATTTTTCATTACACCATCAGTTTTTTGTAAATAACTTCGTCGAACCAAAAACCCTTCGACACACTCGATAGAGGAGCTTTCTACTTTTACAAAAAACAACCACTTTAGAATCAACTTTACGATAGATTAAAAGTCACCTGCATTAACTGACGCGCAGCAGCATATAACTTAAAACCATATAACGTAATAGCTTTCCCGCGGTCACCAAAATCAAAAACCACAACAAACGAATCCTTAAGACCCCTGCCATTACTGTTAATGGATCACCCACTAACGGCATCCAGGAAAAACATAATGATAATACCCCATACTTTGTAAAACGCCGCTCTGCCTGTACAAATTCACTTTCAGACATTCTCAGCCACTTTTTTATGACACTCAAGCTAGCCCAATACCCCAAAGCATAGTTAACCAGTGAACCTGCTACGTTACCAATGGTGGCAACTATCACTAATGTGGCTGGCGACAAGCCATTTAATAGTAAAGTGGTTAATACAACCTCTGAACTTAAAGGTAGAATCGTTGCCGCCAAGAACGCAGAAATAAAAAGACCAACTATCCCCCACTCGACAAAACTATCCATTAAAGAAACTTCCCCCAGCTAAGAATAGTCCTGTCAACCGTACTCATTAACACTAACACCTTATTAAAATTACACATATCAGGGGAATCATAGACCTCTTGTAACTCTTACTAAGCCTTAGAAAAACTTACATTGACTCAGCGGCCTAATGTCAAACCATCAAAAGAAAGCCAAGCTTTTCGTAGACTACCTAGCCCTAAAGCCATCTAGCTTACTGGCACACTCTTTGCAGGCACAGGGTAGAGTAATGGATATTAGGTATTTTTTAAATGGTTTACACATTCCAGTGTCAATACAACCAATGGGTAAAAAAAACCCATAACAAGCTAATAGCCATTGCTATTTTCACAATCACTTTTTGTCTCTCGCCTGTGTTGTCAAGCGCTCAGGAAGAGCAGCACAACAAAAATGCTACGACGGCAAGCACCGGCCAAACTGCTAGTGCAGCCAATCTTGATACACCGGCAAACGACACACCTCATACGCAACAGATAGATCAGCTCATTCAGCTTTTACAGAACCCTAACCACAGGTCAGCGCTCATCAGCAGTTTGGAGGAGTTACGACAAACGACTAAGGATAATACGGATCTACTCAAAATAAGCGATGTTTTAGTAGTGGATGAAATAGCTACCGAAGTGGTTGATGAATATACCGACCTGCTTAATGCATATGGATTAACAGCAAACCAGGCAGGATCATTATTACTTTTTGGTATTTCGATACTACTGATTTTAGTGGCTGTATTATCTAACAACCTTTTTGCACGCTTTATAGATAAAAAAATGTCGATTTTACGGAGTAAACTTGACCTGCACGGCAATCGATTTGCTCCCCTATTTCGCCTACAACGATGGCTTGGTTATCTCCTTGCCGCTCTTTTGGTGATTTATACCGCCTCCGAGCTTTTTCCGTCCACCGTTGGGCTTTTCCTCTCACAAGATACGTTGATAAATTTTGCAGAAATCGTAGTGGTAACCTTCGCAGTACTGGCTATTTTTATCGGTATCTGGGAGCTGGTAAACGCAATCACAGAACATTACTTTAATGGGCACAGAGTCACCAGCAATGCGCGAATGCGTACACTCGTGCCCCTGGCCAAGAATATATTATTGTTTCTTCTCTCTGTAATGGCTGCACTCGTGTTGCTATCCGAGCTGGATATTAATGTAATCCCCTTGCTGGCAGGTGCCGGGGTATTTGGTATTGCTATTGGTTTTGGTGCCCAGGCACTGGTTAAAGATTTTTTAAACGGATTTACTGTGCTTTTAGAGGATCTTTTGCAAATTGGCGACATCGTAAAAGTTGGAGGTCGAACGGGTGAAGTGACCAATATTACCTTGCGCAAGGTAGAGCTGCGGGCATTGAACGGTACCGTCTATACAGTACCATTCAGCGATATTTCCGTGGTGGACAACCTGACAAAGCACTTCAGTTATTACATGTTTGAAATCGGTATTGCCTACCGCGAGAACACCGACGACGTTATTCACCACCTGCAAGAAGTGGATAAAGAAATGCGCGCAAGTGAAGAGTTTGGCCCTCTCATCTTGGAGCCCCTCGAGGTTCTGGGTGTAGATGCTTTTGCTGACAGCTCCGTCATCATTAAGGCCCGCACAAAAACCAAGGCGCATGAAAAATGGTATGTTGGCAGGGAATTTAACAGGCGCATTAAATTTTTATTTGATCAAAAAGGTATTGAGATACCTTTCCCCCACCAAACTATTTACTTTGGGGAAGACAAAAAAGGGAAAGCGCCCGCTGCCCGGGTAGAGGTTAAAGAAAAAGATACCGTCGATAAGGTATCCGGTGAACTGGCCTACGAAAACAGCTGTGCTGACGATGACTAGTATTTCCATACCAACCTAAACCATTCTATTGGGCGGGGAGCCGTGACTCTCCGGATAGGTGAATTAAGCTTATCCGGTGTCGCGGCCTTACTTGTCAGACAAATCCTGTTATCAACCACTGGAATAGATAATACTTCTACAATGGGGGACAGAACGAAAGCTCTTTAGCAATCACGAGCAATATGGGTTTTACCAAGAAAACAGAGACCAGGCAATAATGCGCCTCCTATCAAACGATCAAGCTCTGCGGCTAGAACCCTTACTCAAAACACAGCAGCAGGATGCACAGAAATCCTTTTTTGAGAGACTCCTTCCCGATTCCTTTTCTATAGCTACCCAGACTGTCATTTCTTCCGTCGAGCGTATCTGGAGTAGTTTCCTGGGTCATACCCCATATATCATCGCCAGTGTAATGGTATTGTTCATCACCTGGTTCGTCGCCCGTATGGTGCGACATTTCGGCGGGCGCCTATTCCGCCATACTACTTCCAGGGCATCGTTAAAGAATCTATTTGTCCGATTACTAACCAGCGCTACCTGGCTCGTTGGTCTGCTTTTCGCAGCGATGGTGCTTTTCCCTGGCCTGACCCCCACAAAGGCCCTAGGTGCAGTTGGGCTCCTCTCTGTCGCTATTGGTCTGGCTTTTAAGGATATCTTTGAGAATTTTTTCGCTGGAATACTGATATTGTGGCGATTCCCCATCGAGCAAGGCGACTTTATTGAGTGTCAGGGTATTTGCGGACGGGTGGAGGTTGTTGAGGTGCGTAATACCAATATTCGCAAGGTTAGCGGTGAGCTCGTCGTAGTCCCTAATCTATTTCTATTCAAAAACCCCTGTGAAGTTATCACCAGTCGAGTCAAGCGCAGGGCGACAATTATGGTCGGTGTGGCCTATCACGAAAAGATTCCGAAAGCGGTATCCATTCTTGAGTCAGCTGTAGCTTCTTGCCAGACGGTGCGTGATGAAGATCCTATTCAGATATTCCCAAAATCTTTTGGGGAGAGCAGTATTGATATCGAGGTTAGCTGGTGGACAGGATCAACGCCACTGCAAATTCGCCAATCCCGTGCAGAGGTAGTCACCGCTGTGAAAAGTGCTCTCGACCAAGCCGGCATAGAAATTCCCTTTCCCTATCGCACACTTACATTTAAGGAGCCTCTAAAACTCGACTAACCACTATTTAAAAGTCAAACTCCGCATTAATACTTGTTGCAATTAACAGAATGAATAGCTTGTACAAAGAACAAAATAAAAAAGGTTGGAGAGGCTAGACAGCGGTGCACCAGGTCATTGAAGAATCCATTCTCTGCCCCTACTGTGGGGAATCTTTTAGCGCGTTAATCGATGGGTCTGTGCTGCCACAGGAATATACAGAAGACTGCCAAGTCTGTTGCCAACCTATCGTATTTCAGGTTTGTTCAGACCTATATGGTGATATCTCCATCAGAGTGTATAGAGAGGATGAGACATTCTAAGTGTCTGTGAGTACTGGGAAAATAGTTCGAGAGCGATTAATTAAATATGGGCGCCCCTCTCTCAAGTTACTTTCCAAACACGTCTATAGTCCCCCAGTCACGTTCTTCCATTTCAAAGTTCCGGGTATCATGCTCTTTCACCTTTGAGGCCTATTTCTAAATTCATTTATTTCAAATTGGAAAATACCTCTATCGCCCGCTTGCGCCCAGCGCCCACATCACAAATTACCGAGGGATAATTAGCCATACTCGGGGGATCATGAATTTCCTTGTTATTGAGGGAGTCCAGCTCCGGCACATACCTGCGGATAAAATCCCCATTGGGATCAAATCTCTGCGACTGGCTGTAGGGGTTAAACACGCGAAAATAAGGTGCGGCATCAGTGCCCGTCGAGGCCGTCCACTGCCAACCGCCATTGTTAGACGCAAAGTCACCATCAATCAGGTGCTGCATAAAATAGCGCTCACCCCAACGCCAATCGATCAACAGGTTCTTACTAAGGAACGACGCTACGACCATGCGTAAGCGATTATGCATCCAGGCAATTTCATTTAACTGGCGCATAGCGGCGTCGACAATAGGCACTCCTGTTTCACCGCGACTCCAACGACAAAACAGATCCTTATCATAGCGCCATGGAATTTGATCCGTTTCCGCCTTAAACGGCTGGCCCTTACTGAGATGGGGGAAATCCACAAGTAGATGTGTATAAAAATCTCTCCAGATCAGCTCGCTAATCCAACAACTAATCCCCGCATTGCCGCTCTGCCAATGACCCTGGTTCAGGTTCAGGGCCATTTGCATACATTGACGAATAGAAATAGCCCCACAATTTAAATAGGGAGAGAGATGCGAGGTACTATCCAGTGCGGGGAAATCCCGCTCTGCCTGATAGCCTGAGATTCTTTCACTAAATAACTTCAGACGTTTTTGTGCCGCCTTTTCCCCACTTTTCCACCCCTTTACAATTCCAGATTTCGCAGTATCAATCGCAAAATGCGGGAGGTGTTCAGGTATTTTCTGGGTGAGTTTTTTGTTTTCCTCAAGTTCCAGTGCAAGCCACTTTGGCCAGTGTGCGCCCTCCTTAGGCAGGGGTTTCTTCCTCGGAACAGGCAGAGGCTTGATCTCACTCTCTGCGCACAACTGAATCAACGCCCGTTTGAAAGGCGTAAAAACCTTGTAGGGTTCACCCGCCCCTGTTCTTACGGCTCCAGGCGGTAACAGCGTGCGATCACTGTGGTATTCAGCCGCAACACCATTTTCTCTCAATCTATCTCGCACCGCATGGTCTCGGCGCTGTTCATTCAAGGGGTACTCGGCATTGGCAAACACTGTTTCGATTTTTAGGCGCCGGGTAATTTGCTCAAGTGCCTGGGGTACCTGGGAGAACGTAGAAAGCTGGAGGAAATACAAGGGAATATTGCGAGTTTGCAGCTGGGTTTGCAGCTCATGCAGGCAGGCCATGCGAAATGCGACCAATGCATCGCCTTCATTATGGCTTTGCCAGCTGTCGGGACAAGCGATAAAAACTGCGGCCAATTGTTCGCAGCGCTTACCGGCGTGATACAGCGCCGAATTATCCTGAATACGCAGATCGTTGCGAAACCAGACTAGGCCGCGGCCCAAGGAGGTCGATCGGCTTCTCATTTCAGCTGCTCCCGAAGTTGTGTGATCACACAGCTTGTAGTGCCCTGGAGTATTGAAGAAGTTGGCTGTTTTTTCAGGTTATCCAAATCGGCATGCTGCATTTCTACACAATCTCCCGCCAGCCAGAGAGGCTTGCCAAGCCCTCGAGCCAAGCCTGGTAACTCCCTTGAAAGAAAAGGCTTTGGCAGTGCCCGGTGGCTATAGCAGAGCACCCCGCGTACTTCGAGCTTTTCTACAATATCTTCCAATCCCGCCGTGGCGGCGCGATAATCCAGAACCACAATGCCAATGCCCGCGGCCAAAAGTGCTGCCCCAAACAACTGAGTAAATGCCCGCTGGTCATCACCGGAAAAGCCCAGCAGTAGCAAACGGCCAGCACCCGACAGCTGGTCTTTGCGCAGGTTTTTGCGCGCAATACCATTTGCGAATAACAACTGTTCGTTTAATACCTGCCAAAAAAAACTCTGTGCGACTCCCTTTTCTGACTGGCGTGGCCGCGCCAGTTTGGCCTGCAGGGGCTTTAACCAGTGCTCCAGCAACAGCGGTGCTGGAAACGCAGCGATCCACTGATCCAGGCGTTGACGCAATTGTGGCTCGGCGAAGCTCTGCAGCAACACACAGGTTTCATCCAGCATCTCACCCCAATTGTTTTCAGTATCCGTAGCATTCTCTTTTCGTAGTGGAGAATCCGGGGCACGCTCCAGCAGTTCGCGCACCTGACCGATAGCTACGCCACGGGCAAGGCAATCAAGTACCTCCTCAATGCGTAACACTTCCTCCTCGGTATAGAGGCGATGGCCTTTATGGGTCCTGGCTGGAGTCAAGAGGCCGTATCGGCGCTCCCAGGCCCGCAACGTCACCGGGTGAACACCGGTGCGGCGCGCCACTTCGCGAATAGGCAGGTGGGCTTCTAGGGGGGATTCAATTTCAATCATGGCAGCGATCAGCGAAATTCACACAGTCCGAGCTCAGCGGGCTCTGCAGCGAGCAGTACCTGACTGTGAATAAAGTGGTGGGGACTGCGTGGCAAATAGTGACGCAGCATGGTAAGCACCGCCGAGAGGGGCTTATTACCCTGGCGATACTCATCAATCAAGCGAGCCAGTTCAGCCCGCTCTTCCTTGTTTAAATAACCTTTAAGATGTCCCTGGCTGTGCATCAGAGCATTGGTACGATCCTTCCGGCTGGCTTGATGATTGAGAATTTCCATCATTTTGCCCCGCACGCCATAGGCGAAGTCTTCCACCGACATTGTTCGGGAGTTGGAAACAAACTGGCCGAGGGCGCGAGTCAGCGGCTGGCTGTGGGCCAGTAAAAGGTATTTATAGGCGGTGTAAAACTCAATCACCCTGCCCGGGCGCAGATCGGTGGCCACATAGCGATGCCAGGCATCGTAGGCGAAAACACGGGTGAGAAAATTTTCACGGATATCGCTGGCATTCAGACGCCCCACCTCCTCCACCGGCAGATGTGGAAAGTGGTGACGCAGGCGCGCGGTAAACAGCCCTGAATCATGCGCCAGTACGCCTGTTCCATCCTCCTTGTAATGGGGTGTAGTGCGTATCCCGCAACTGGGTGATTTCTGCATCAGGATAAAACCGCGTAAATGTTCCACTTCAGGCACAACCTGATCCGCATACGCCTCTAATGCATCGGTGACATCCATTGTGGGATCTTCACGCCCGACCGCTCGCAGGCGATCGCTCACAATCAGATGAATCGGTGGTCTTGGAACCCCCATGCCAATGGCAACCTCAGGGCAGTAAGAATGCAGCTCAAAGCAATTGCCCAGTAGTTGGGTACAGACTTTACTGTGCTTGTGGCTCGCGTTGTACCGCACAGGGTCACCCACCGCACAGCGGCTGATTCCCACCGGAATTTTTTGAGGCAAAAGTTGGATATGCATAGTTTTGCAGCACAGGGTAGCTTCGTGTTTCCTTTTTATAGCCTCCCTCGGCTAGTTGTACAAGAGCTTCTCTTGTACAACTTTTTACTTTCAACCACCCTTCTTCAGCGGCTTGCGCCCATTCGCACCACGGCTACAATGCAGGGCCGCATTTTTACCGCGCGGCAGTGCTGCGATACTGTATCTCACCACCTACCCCGGCATTTTGCGGTCCCCACCTCCCCGAAAGTACGGATTAGCTCATGATTCCAGCATTGCGCGAAGTCGACGAGGTTCAGGCGCTCTATTTGCAGTTTTTGCAGGAACTGGCGGACGCGGGTTTCCGCGGCGAGACCACGCCCAGTTACGCCAGCCGCACCGTTTTGGCAACGGACAACTCTATTTACCAGGTGCTGCCCCAGGCAGTGGTGTACCCCCGCAACAACCGCGACCTGCAGCTGCTGGCGGAACTGGCCCAGCGGGAGGAATTCCGCTCCGTAGTGCTCTCGCCCAGAGGCGGGGGTACCGGCACCAACGGTCAGTCCCTCACCGACGGCTTGGTGGTGGATATCTCCCGCCATATGAACCAGATTCTGGAGATCAACGCAGCAGAGCGGTGGGTGCGCGTACAGGCTGGCGTGGTCAAGGATCAGCTAAATGCCGCACTCAAACCCCACGGCCTGTTTTTTGCCCCGGAATTGTCCACCAGTAACCGCGCCACCATCGGCGGCATGATCAATACCGATGCCTCCGGTCAGGGCTCCTGCGTCTACGGCAAAACCCGCGACCATGTTCTGGAGCTCAACACCGTACTCCTGGGTGGCAAGCTGTGGCGCTCCTCTGCGATAGAGGAGACACAACTGCAGGATATCTGCACGGGAGACAGCCGTGTCGCCGAGGTACATAAAACCTGCGACCTTGTCGCGCGGGAAAAAGCCGAATTAATCGAACAGAAATTTCCCAAGCTGAATCGTTGCCTCACCGGTTACGATCTAGCCCATATTCGCCAGGGCGAGCACTTTAACCTCAATAGCGTACTGTGCGGCTCCGAGGGCACCCTGGGGTTTATTGCAGAAGCCAAACTCAGCCTGTTGCCCATTCCCAAATGCGTGGCCCTGATCAACCTGAAGTACGACCACTTCCAGGATGCACTGCGCGATGCCAAAGATTTAATGCTGGCGGGCCCCATGTCCATCGAAACGGTGGACAGCAAGGTCTTACAGCTGGCCATGGAAGATATCGTGTGGCATAGCGTCAGCGAGTTTTTCCCCGCGGAAGACCGACCGGTAAAAGGCATCAATCTGGTGGAGTACGCCGCTGACTCCGCAGAGGAATTGGAGTGCGCGTTAGAAAAATTTATCGCACATATCGAGGCCACCATCGGCCAACCGGGTAAGAGCTTCGGCTACTCCATCGCCCGCGGCCACGCCGAAGTCAATCGGATTTGGGCCATGCGCAAGCGCGCAGTCGGCCTTCTGGGCAATGCCCTAGGGGAAAAGCGCCCGATCCCCTTTGTGGAAGATACCGCCGTACCGCCGGAAAACCTGGCGGACTTTATTGCCGAGTTCCGCGCAGTGCTGGATGAGGCCAATCTCGACTATGGTATGTTCGGCCATGTGGATGCCGGCGTGTTACATGTACGCCCAGCCATCGACATGAAAGATCCCCAGCAGGCGGCGCAAATACGCCCCATTACCGACCGGGTTGTGGCTCTCACACAGAAATATAACGGGCTACTCTGGGGTGAGCACGGCAAAGGGGTCCGGTCTGAATACGCTCCGGAGTTTTTCGGGGAACTCTACCCTGAGCTGCAAAAGATCAAAGCCGCCTTCGATCCATATAACCAGTTAAATCCCGGTAAAATTGCCACTCCCAGCGATAACGTCAGCCTGCTAAAAATTGACGCGGTGACCACCCGCGGTGAACACGACCGGCAGATTCCCGCGCAGGTATGGGAGGGGTATGAGGAGGGAGTGCACTGTAACGGTAACGGTGCCTGCTTTAACTGGAACCCCGACGATGCCATGTGTCCCTCCTACAAGGCCACCCGCAACCGGATTCACTCGCCCAAGGGGCGTGCTTCACTGATGCGCGAGTGGCTGCGACTATTGAGCAAGCACGAGGTAGATGCGGTCGCCAGCGCACAAAAATACCGCGAGCGCTCCTTTTTTGTCGGCCTGCCCAAGCGCCTCGTCAATACCCTGGCGAAAACACGCGGCGAGTACGATTTTAACCATGAAGTGAACGAAGCCATGCAGGGCTGCCTGGCGTGTAAATCCTGTGTGGGACAATGTCCCATCCGGGTCGATGTGCCGGAATTTCGCAGCAAATTCTTCGAACTCTATTACAGTCGCTATCTGCGCCCGCTAAAAGATTATGCCGTGGGCGGGTTGGAATTTTTGATGCCGCATCTGGCAAAACTGCCGCAGCTCTACAATTGGCCGCTCAAGCTGAAGCCCGTTTCTTTTCTGATGGAGCGTATCTTCGGCATGGTAGACAGCCCCCTATTGTCACGCAAAACGTTGCAAGCCAGTGTGCGCGAACTGGGAGTACCCACCGCCAGTCAAGCCTGTCTAGAGACCCTCGGACCCTCTCAGCGCAGCCGAGCGGTGATCATCGTCCAGGATGCCTTTACTAGCTATTTTGATGCCGAAGTGGTCGCAGATATTTTACGCCTGCTCAAACAATTAGATTTTGTGCCGATTCTCGCCCCCTACCGCGCCAATGGAAAACCTCTGCACGTACATGGGTTTTTACGCCAGTTCCAGCGGGTTGCCGAAGGCAACAGCGAGATGCTGAACACTCTGGCCGACAGCGGTATTCCCCTTGTCGGTATCGACCCATCCATGACCCTAACCTACCGCTCCGAATACAAGAAACTTCTGGGCGAGCGCGCACCAAAGGTGCAGCTGTTACAGGAATGGCTGGCACAGCAACAGGAACACTTGCAGCAGCAACGCGCGCGGGTACGCCCTGGCAGCTTCCAGTTGTTACCGCATTGCAGCGAACAAACGAATGCAACGGCCTCTTTGAAAGACTGGCAAAAGGTGTTCTCCGCATTGGGCCTGGAACTTCAAAATGAGAGCCTGGGTTGTTGCGGTATGGCTGGCACCTATGGCCACGAAGCGGCCCACAAAGAGACCTCCAGGGTGATTTTCCAACAATCCTGGGCGCCCAAACTCAATGGCAGCGAGCACAACCAATTCGCCACCGGTTACTCCTGCCGCTGTCAGGCCAACCGATTTGCAGGTGTGAATCTGCGTCACCCGCTACAGGGACTGCTGGCACAACTCGACAACTAGGGATTTACTGACGTAAGGGGCCCATCGCTGCGGCCCCTTACAGTCCCCCGGGCCGAGCGCGGAAATTCCCTATGCCAAAACAACTGCCGAATTTACAAACCCTGTTTTATCTAATCCTCAGCCTAACTCTGCTGCTATCGGCTCTATTGATCACTTCGGTTAATCGACAAAACAACACACAGCCCCATAGCGCCAGCGCCCATGATGATGATACTCAGGGCGCCATCGACTGGGTCAGTGAGGCAGAGGCTCTCGCCCGCAGAGGGGACTTTGGCGCTGCACTGCCCCTCTACGAAAAAGCCATTTCCGCCCTCGTATCCTATCCATCCCAACAGCACGCCCTGCGCTATCGCTACGGCATAGTCCTCAACGCGCTGGGGGCCAAATCAAGACCAGATCTCTACCCCCTGGCTCGGGCACAGTTCGAATCTGTTCTCCGCTACCTGGATTCCGGTGCCAAGCTTCCACACTCAAGCGCTAGGGTTCGCTCTGCCCTGGCACACACCTATCACCGCCAAGCCGCCAGCGAAGAGACGGCCACGCAACGCAAGCAACTGCTAAATACCGCCTACCTTCTCTATAAAAGCGCCGTGGAGGGACTGCTAAACCAGCGGGAGTGGCACAACTTGGCGATCACTTACTTCAACCTGGGCCAGGTCTGTGAATGGCAGGGAAACCTTGAGGAAGCCATTAACTGGCTGGAAAAAGCGGTACAACTGGACTTACAACACAAACTGCCCGACCTGGAAGAAGATAGTGACTATTTGGCCGCTCTTCGCCAACAGGTGGAGCCCGTCCAACAAAACCGGGAAACCACACTTTAGAGCGAGGATTTAACCCTTCTTTTTTCTCAAAAAGAGCAGTGACGAAGAAGTTTTCCCGACTTAAAGCGCTGTTTTTTGCAGAATCTGACAGTTTTGGAGCTTCAGTCACAAATAGTTTTAGGGAAATTTTTTACTTTTTTTCTCCAGTATTAGAAAGCCAGTCCGCGTTGATTTGAGCCAGATGTAGAATGACATCGTTGTCAGTCCAATTTTTATCTGAAAAATGAATTGCTGATAAAGTCAGCTTATTAAGAAATTTTTTGCCAATAATTATTTTTTATAAAACTAAAAAACTGATTTTTTAGGCATTTTAGGGCTATTGATTTTCCCAACACACAATACCCGGCCATTGCCTGAGGGTACTTGTCGCCAAATAAGAAAAAGTTGCCTCCCCCTAATTCCCCAGTAATATAGCCAGCGTTGATTAAATATTGATCAGCTATTTCCAAAAACACTTGGAGATTTCACAAGCGCCTTTTGGCTTGTGACAATTTGATTCCTGGAGGTAATGGGACATCATGAAACAGACTCTGCGTAACACTGCTTTTTTCATCGCCGCCCTGCTCGCTATTGGTGTGAGTGTCAATGCATCAGCGGCACTTAAGAAAACCATGGTCGTCGACGCCACGGCCTACAACTCGGTACCTGGCCAGACGGATAGCGATCCCTGGGTAGCTGCCTGGAACAACCGCCTGCGCCCAGGTGACAAAATTATCGCCGTTTCCCGTGACTTGGAAAAACACGGTCTGACCAACGGTGCCAAAGTAAGAATTGAAGGTCTGCCCGGTACTTACACTGTGCGTGACCGTATGAATAAACGTTTCACAAACCGTATTGACGTGTGGATGGAAAAAGATATCCGTAAAGCTCGCGCTTGGGGCAAGAAAAAACTGAAAATAGTTTTTGAGCCGGTAAAGTAAAGCAGAACTGATTTCAACGACCCTTTTGGCCCCGCCCTCCAGCGGGGTTTTTTTATTGTTACAGGGGATAGGGAGCGGCCGGAAAAGCGAAGTCAGTGAATCACCACATCTAGACATAACCAATTTTATCTTCGCGATAGCCAGACGTTATTGAAAAACTCCTATTAGGGCTCCATTTCCGCAAAAATACCCGGCAACTCCTCACACTGGGCACGCTGCAGGTGAGCCAAACTCGGCTGCTGCCCCTCTACAAAGCGGTGCTTCAGCCCCCCGTCACCGAGCAAAACTAAGTATTCAGATTTAACCCACTTATCACCTGAGCGGTACTCGGTCAGCCATAGCAGTGAAGGCTGTCCCTCGTAGCAGTAGCCGTAAAACATCCGGGTTTTTTCCACCAGTTTCTTCGTCATATAGTCCACGTATTTACCCGGGTAGGTATAGCGATCGGAATCCCCCCTCTGCGGCGCACTGCCAGTGCTTTCCCCCGGACGAGCGATCCGCCGGATATATATCGCCAGATTTTCATCACAATCGGTGCAGTGCCGCCCCGCGATTATTGCGAAACCATGCAGTTCGGCGACAAGGCGAACCTCTTTGAGGTTTGTAGAGATAACCTGCCGACCGGATGTGGTTAAGGCGTCAGCGAAGAGCGAGGCGGGGGAGGTCTGTAGACAGACCAGGATAAGAACACAGCGCAGTTTCATGGCGAAGGCAACCGCTGGTATAGATAGCACCGTCGGAGACAAAAGCTCCGCTGTTACCTCGCGACGGCGCTGTGATTGGGGTGTGCTGTCACACAGTCGCGATTCCCTTCACCATAACCATAGCAGTTACAATTGGGGCGGAAGGAGAGAAAACCCCCTCAATTGGGGATACCGAATAAGACGGCTCACTACACGCTGACCAACGAGATACCAGCGTTATTGGACCAAGGGAGCAGGGTACTATTCAGTCTGCCTATTGAGACATGGGCCAAGACAGGGTATTTCAAGCTGTCGCTTAAGCCGGGTAGCGGCCGCTGCCGCCCGCTCCCAACCTGGGGACTGCGGACTTACCAGCTGCCACCGGTTTCCTGAACAGGGCCAACGAAGGTGGAAATACCCTCTTCGCGCAGTGCGTCCAACGCTTCCTCGAGAGCTTCCTTTTCGGTCTCAAAGGTGTCTTCCCACACTGTGGAATTATTGTGCTGATCGACGATCTCGAGCAGCCAGCCGCCCTCGTCATCTTCGAAAATATCGATTTGCACAGACACATCGCCTTCGCGGTAGATCTGGCTCAATTCCGACTCTTTTGGTGCAAATTCTTCGCCCATGGGGTTCACCTCGTTATGACCCTGAAATTTCCGCCAGAACTTTGACAAGTTGCGGCCCCCCGGTCAACCAATATCGTGTGCCGAGGCAGCGCCGGGAGCGCTTGCTAAATGTACGACAAGCTGTTTTTTTTGCGATAAAATGCGCGGCGATTTTTTCTGCCCCGGATTTACGCTCCGGCCTGCATTTGAGGAAGTACCATGGATCCATATATTGTCTGCGCACTCTACAAGTTCGTCACCCTGGAGGACTTTGAGTCTCTGCGCACGCCCCTACTTGACGTTATGCTGGAAAATCAGGTGCGTGGCACCCTGTTACTGGCCCGCGAGGGCATTAACGGCACCGTTGCGGGCTCCCGCAACGGGATAGACGCGCTCCTGGCCCACTTAAAGTCCGATGAGCGCCTCACCACCCTGGACTACAAAGAATCCTTTACCAGCGAAGCGCCCTTCCTGCGCAGCAAGGTCAAGCTGAAGAAAGAAATTGTCACCATGGGTGTAGAGGGCATTGATCCCCGCCGAGTAGTGGGCACCTACGTCAAACCCAAAGATTGGAACGCCCTGATCAGCGATCCGGAAGTGGTTGTGGTGGATACCCGTAACGACTATGAATTCCAAGTGGGTACCTTCAAAGATTCCATCAACCCTAACACCGAAACCTTCCGTGAATTCCCCCAGTACGCCAAAGAGAACCTGGACCCGACCAAGCACAAAAAGGTCGCCATGTTCTGCACCGGCGGTATTCGCTGCGAAAAGTCCACGGCCTACATGAAGGAACAGGGCTTTGATGAGGTTTACCACTTGCATGGCGGCATCCTCAAATACCTGGAAGAAGTGCCCAAAGAGGAATCTCTGTGGGAGGGCGAGTGCTTTGTCTTCGATGAGCGCGTAACCGTCAACCACGACCTGGAACGGGGCCAGTACGATCAGTGCAACGCCTGTCGCATGCCCATCACCGAAGAGGACCAACAGTCGAAACAATTCGAGCAGGGCGTTAGCTGCCCCCACTGTCACGACAAGGTGAGTGATGCGGATCGCCGCCGTTTCCGCGAGCGGGAAAAGCAGATCCAGCTGGCGACAAAACGCGGTGAAAAGCACATGGGCCAGGACGCTCGCGATATGACCGCCGCCAAACGACGGCAGAAAAAAGAAGAGCGCCGACGCCAAGCAGAGGCCGAGCAGGCCAAAGCTCAGCAGGCATAAGCCCTTCAGACCAGTACAGGCCTGGAGGTGCTCTTAATCTGAGTGAGCCAGGCCTCCGCCTCAGCTTCGGCTACAAACTCCCGCGAACTGTGCCGGCACAGGCAGGTGCCATCGGTCGCCAACGGCGATGTGCAGCGGCCTCGAGGGTGTAAGACGGCAATATAGGCACGCCGCAGTACCGGATGCTCCGCAATAAAACTGGTGAACTGTCTCTGCTCCTCCAGGGTCACCCTGGAGCGCGCATAGCGCATGTCAAACAGCACCCGAAGGGGTACACGGTGGCGGTATTTTTCTACTAAACGGGCGGCGGCTTCCATTTTTTCGGCAAACCCGATGGGTCCGTAAAATAATACCCGCGCTATGCCCCCTATCGGTCGATAGCTGATATGAAAATTCATGAATGAAAGCACTCGCGCTTTTGTCATTGTTATTTTTATCGACTACAGCTACTGCAATGCCTGTTGTGTTCCCCGCTGGGCCTAGCAGTAAAACTCGCTTTGGGAACGTTTGCACACTCCTGATTTTTACCACTCAGCGCAGAGAGTCTGTGCCGGACTACTGCACCTAATTCACGGATAACCGGAATGCCCCGGTGATTCCATTGGATGGCCACCACTGTTTTGAGTATTCGCACTGCATTATGCAAAAAATCAAAACCACAAAATTTAGGAAGCTTTGAATAAAAAAAGCTAATTTCCGCACGACTCAAGCCCCACTTATCGTAGAGCTTGCGAGAGAGCACGGAGTGATTCAAGGTATCCTTAAGTTAACGATCACCAAGGAAAATACAGCATAAATACTTAATTTTTCTTGCAACAATGGCAGAATCTGAACGGCCATGCAGGAAACTGCCATTAACGTTTGCACCGTGTTGGCGACCTGCAAAACAATACTAAAAAACTAACGATTAATTTAGCACTGACTTAATAAAGACTATCAGGCACACCACCTCGAGCGAAGGCGCTGCAGATACGAAAATGCAATAAATAAAATATTTTTAAAGCCGTTTTACTGGCCACTGGGAAAAACACAATGGCCGGCGCTAAGCCCGACTTCTTGATGATAAGCACCCCTTGCAGAAAAGAAAATCCGCAAGGGGCGCCAAGAGAGGCCCAATATAGGGAGTTTTCACCCAGCAAAAAACTGTAAAAAATAAAAATTTAATGCTTTGTGATCGGTATCGCGATTGGGTTCAACTAATTTCGATTTCCGGTAACTCCTCATCGCTGCTGGCATTGAGCCAGACCTGGGCAGCGGCTTTGCGAGCAATATCCCGGTAGAAACCGGCAATCTCACCCTCCGGATCAGAGGCCACACTGGGATGACCGCTATCGATATCGGAGCGGATTTTTTGTGTCAGTGGCAACTCGCCAAGCAAGTGGGTGTTGTATTCCGTGGCAATACGCTCCCCGCCCCCCGAGCCAAAGATCGGCTCACTGTGGCCACATTTAGAGCAGGTGTGTAGAGCCATATTCTCAACAATACCGAGTACGGGCACCGATACTTTGCGGAACATTTCCACCCCTTTGATGGCATCCTTTAGCGCCAGGTCCTGGGGGGTAGTGACAATCACCGCTCCCGCCAACGTGGTTTTTTGCGCTAGAGTCAACTGGATATCTCCAGTGCCTGGGGGCATGTCCACAATCAGATAATCCAGCTCTTCCTTCGCATCGCACCAGAGTGTCTGTGTGAGGATTTGGTTGAGGGCGCCACTGGCCATCGGCCCGCGCCAGACCGCCGGCGTCTCCTCTGTCATCAGATATCCCAGGGACATGGTCTCAATGCCCAGGGCGTCTACCGGCACAAAGAATTTCTGCTCTTTGACGTGTGGCCTTACGCCTTCAGTACCGAGCATGGTCGGTAAGCTGGGACCGTAAATATCAGCATCTAACAGCCCCACACGAGCGCCTTCCGCCGCCAGGGCCAAGGCCAGGTTCACCGCAGTGGTAGACTTACCCACACCGCCCTTGCCTGAGGCCACAGCGACAATATTCTTCACCCCGCGCAGCGGCTCCGGAGCATTGGTCGAAGAGGTCGCAGGGATATCGCAGAAGAGTTCAAATTGCAGACCACTGCCATCCAGGGGGCCGCTCCTCAACAGAGGTTCACAGGCCTCTGTGACCCATTTGCGCCACAGTGCCTCCTGGCTCGCACAGGGATAGCCGAGGGTAATACCCACATAAACGGTTGCCTCCTCGTAGCCCACTTCTATATCTGCATCCAGTTCATCCAGCGGCAGACCACTGGCCGGGTCCTGCAACTGACCAAGGCTCTCTGCCAGACGCTCCAATTCGGTCTGTACTTCCTTTGATAGCTCTTCATGATCGTGGTGATGATCGCTCACGGTATCTCCCTCTCGGCGCTTCTTATCAGAAATGCATTGTGTCGGATGAAACGGCCCAGCGCCAGCGGCTGGATTAATCCAGCCGCTTTCTGTGCAGCTTGTTCCACACCTCCCCGGCATAGCACAAATCTGCTATATTTCGCCGTCTTTTGACGATCTCCGGCCACTCCAGCGGAGCCCCCGGCCGCAACCCACAGCGATGGAATAACCGATGCCCGATACGCGCAAAATCCTAGTCACCAGCGCACTCCCCTACGCCAATGGCTCCCTGCACCTGGGCCACATACTCGAATATATCCAGACCGACATCTGGGCGCGCTTTCAGCGCACCCGCGGTAACGACTGTCTGTATATCTGCGCCGACGATGCGCACGGCACTGCGATCATGCTCAAGGCCGAACAACTGGGCCTGACTCCGGAGCAGCATATCGCCAATATGCAGGCGGAACACGAGCGGGATTTCACCGACTTCCTCATCGGCGTGGACAACTATCACTCCACTCATTCCGAGGAGAACCGCGAGCTGTCGGCCATGATTTATCGCCGACTCAGCGATAATGGGCATATCGCTTCGCGCACCATCACCCAAGCTTTCGACCCGGAGAAACAACTGTTCCTGGCGGACCGCTATATCAAAGGCACCTGCCCGCGCTGTAGTACCCCGGACCAGTACGGCGACAACTGCGAGGCCTGTGGCGCCACTTATAGCCCCACAGAACTGATCGACCCGGTTTCCGCGATTTCCGGCGCGACTCCGGAAGAAAAAGACTCCGAACACTTTTTCTTCACCCTGCCCGCCTTTACCGAGTTCCTGCGCAATTGGACCCGCTCCGGCACCCTGCAGGATGAAGTGGCGAACAAGCTGGCCGAGTGGCTGGAAGAGGGTCTACAGGAGTGGGATATTTCCCGCGACGCACCCTACTTTGGCTTTGAAATCCCCGATGCACCGGGCAAGTATTTCTACGTATGGCTGGACGCGCCCATCGGCTATATGGCCAGCCTGAAAAACTACTGCGATAAAAACGGTAGCGACTGGCTCGACTACTGGAAAAAAGACAGTGACGCCGAGGTCTACCACTTTATCGGCAAAGATATCGTCAATTTTCATGCCCTTTTCTGGCCGGCGATGCTCGACTCTGCAGACTTCCGCACCCCCAACAAGGTGTGCGTACACGGCTTCCTCACCGTAAACGGCAAAAAGATGTCCAAGTCCCGCGGCACCTTTATCAATGCCCGCAACTACCTGGATCACCTGAACCCGGAGTATTTACGCTATTACTTTGCCGCCAAGCTCACCGCCGGTGTGGACGATCTGGACCTAAACCTCGACGACTTTATCGCCAAGGTCAATTCCGACCTAGTCGGCAAAGTGGTCAACATCGCCTCGCGCACCGCCAAGTTTGTCGGCAAGTCCGGCGGCGTACTGGCTGCAGAACTGGCCGACGAGTCCCTGTGGAATCAGTTTGTCGAAGCCGCCCCGCGTATCGCCGATGGCTTTGAGCGGCGCGAATACGCCCGCGCCATGCGCGACATTATGGCCCTGGCCGATGCCGCCAATGCCTGGATTGCCGATAAGGCACCCTGGTCCCTGGCTAAACAGGCAGGCAGCGAGGCAGAGGTCCTCGCGATCTGCTCCCAGGGCGTGAATATGTTCCGCGCGCTGATGACCTGGCTGTCTCCGGTACTTCCCAACACCGCAGCAAAAGCCGCCGAATTTCTCAACAGCGCGCTGGACTGGAACAGCGCCACCATTCCGCTCGCAAGCCACGAGATCAAAAAGTTCAAGCCCCTACTGCAACGAGTGGAAAAAACACAGGTAGATGCCGTTATGGAAGCGGCCCAGGAATCCCTGGCCCAGCTGCAGGCCGAGACCAAAGCGGCCACCGGCCCACTGGCCGACGATCCCATCGCCGAGCAGATTCAATTCGACGATTTTGCCAAGGTGGATCTGCGTATCGCGCTCATTGCCAAAGCCGAGCATGTCGAGGGCGCCGGCAAGCTGCTGCGTCTGACCCTCGATCTGGGCGGCGAGACCCGCCAGGTATTTGCCGGCATCAAAAGCGCCTATGCGCCGGAAGACCTGGAGGGCAAACACACCGTGATGGTCGCCAACCTGGCACCGCGCAAAATGCGTTTTGGCGTGAGTGAAGGAATGGTGCTGGCTGCCGGTCCCGGCGGCAAAGATCTGTGGATTCTGGAGCCCCACGAGGGTGCTAAACCTGGTATGCGCGTAATGTAATTGCCCGCCCTAGCGCAGGGATACCGCAATCAATCCGGCACACACCAGCCCCATCCCCAGTAATTGGGGCCTGTGTGCCGGCTCATTCAGCAGCCAGATCGCAAACCCCACCCCCAACGGGATACTGAGCTGGCGCAGGGCCACCACATAGCTCACATTGTCCGTCATAGTTATCGCCAAGAGCACCAGGCCATAGGTTGCCCCCATCATCAAGCCGGTCACAACCCCCAGCTTCAAATCCCCCAGGCTCTGCACCAACTGCGCGCGGCCTACTCGCCCCATACAACTGCATAGTAACCAGACCCCGCAGGCAAAAAACTGCAGCCCCAAATAGCCGTACGCCATAACCGGGGGGGCCACTGCTCCATCCAGCGCCACTTCCAAATAAAGCAACGCACCCTTGTCCGCCAGCGAATATCCCACGGTACCGAGAGCCGCCACCAGAGCCCAGGCGCAATCCGCTCTCCAATAAACCCGCCAGTGCCACTGACGGAAATACACCAACGGCACCAATAAGCAACCGATAGTCACCAATAGCATCCCCATCCAAGCAACCCAGGGTAAAACCTGCCCCAGCAACACCGTCGCCAACGCGACCAGAAGAACCGGCAGGGCCCGCGCGATGGGATACACCAGACCGATATCGGCGCGCTGGTAAGCCAGAGCCAGGCCACCCATATACACCATCTGGGAAAAACCACTGCCCAGTAGCAACAGCCAGAAATTACCCGGTAGTGAATCCGCCTGAGACAGTACCCACAGGCAAAGAGGAAGCAGTAGCAAGCCCACACTGAGGGAGGCGATACAAAAAAAAGCTGGAGAGGGAGCGCGGGATTTTCCCAGTAAATTCCAACCCGCGTGAAGAAATGCTGAAATAAGAACCAGTGATGCTGCGGTTAACGATATTCCCATTAGGGCCCTCTTCATATGCGACAGAAAGGCCCGTCATCAAACCGTAGCCAACCATGCGTGACCTGCCGCCAGCCCCAGGAAAGCCATTGCATTCGACACTCTCTGCCGTAGCATGCCGCTATCTCACACAGGAAATTAAGGAGATTCCATGCGCGGCGTATTTCTGGACGCAATGACAATGAAACTGGGGGAGTTGGACACACAGGCCCTGATAAACAGTCTAGACCACTGGGATTTCTACGAAACGACTTCCGCTGCGCAGACCGCCGAACGCATCGCCGGTGCGGACGTGGTCATTACCAATAAAGTCGTTTTAAATCGCGCTCACATGGAGCGCGCCGGCTCACTAAAATTGATTTGTGTGTGCGCCACTGGCACCAATAATATTGACCTCGAAGCCGCACGGAACCTCAATATTTCCGTGCGAAATGTGCAGGGATACGCCGGTGCCTCGGTTCCGCAGCACACCCTGGCATTAATCCTCGCCCTCGCCTCCCGCTGGCACCAATACCATCAGGATGTGATGGCAGGCCGCTGGAGTCAGTCGGAAATTTTCTGTTTGCTAGACTACCCCGTGGTGGAGCTGGCCGGTAAAACACTCGGTATTATCGGCTATGGCGCGCTGGGGCAAAGGGTCGCCAAACTGGGGGAAGCCCTCGATATGCGAGTGCTGGTGGCAGAGTCTTTGCGTGGCATTAAGCGTGAAGACCGAAAGTGTGAAGGCAGGGTTCCACTGGCACAATTAAAAACGGAATCCGATGTTATCAGCCTGCACTGCCCTCTCAGCCCGCAGACCGAAAAATTTATTAACCGCGCTTTTCTCGACGCTATGAAGCCCGGCGCGCTGTTGGTAAATACCGCCCGCGGCGGCCTGGTTGACGAAGAGGCTGTGGCCGACGCGCTGCGCAACGGAAAGCTCGGCGGTGCCGCACTGGATGTTCTGAGTGAAGAGCCACCACCGGCGAGCCACCCGCTGTTGAGTCGTGACATTCCCAACCTGATTATCACCCCCCACAATGCCTGGATCAGCCGTGAAAGCCGCCAGCGCCTGCTGAATGGTGTGGCGAACAATATAAAAAACTGGAAGCGGGAACTCCGCGTATAAAGTGCAAGATCACGCCATTAGTTAAGTCTGAAAACAGAGATATAACTAAAGCCAACAAAGAGTGCTCAGGTTAGTTTTAATTGCCCTAAAAATAGGGCAATTGCCTCTGGGATTTGATCGCCGCGACTATAGAATTCTGCGGCAATCAACCCCTGAAAAGGAGCAACTCGATGGCAACTGCAAGATCTCCACACAACTCCAGCAGGGAAAAGCTGCAACAGGCCTATAATCTCGCAGGAGAGGCCGCTTCGGATGCTGCGGAAAATATCAGGCAGAAGGCTAAATCTTCTGTACAGCAACAGAGACAGCGCGCTACGGATGTAATGGAAAAGGCGGAGTCTTCTTTGCGGGAAAGACCGATCTTAGCGGTCGGCTGTGCTTTTGTGGTCGGCTGGGCAATCGCGAAGCTTTTCAAGTAAGACGTTTCCCGTTTTAACCGGTAAGGAAACCGCAGATGGGCAATGGAAAGAAAAGCCATGGACCCAGTGAGAATTCCGATCCGGCCGCGCAACAGCGCGGTCGGGACGGTTCCTCTGAGCCCCCCGAAGACCCCGGCGCAAGTGGCGGCCTGGAGGAAACCCTGGCGCGTGCCGAGGCCACTCTAACCTTACTGAGCGCATGGCTGAGAAATATTCAGCAGCTTTTTCAGCTGGAGTTAGAGAGAACCCTAGCCGCGGGCAAGCGGCTGATTTTCCTGCAGCTGATGCTGGTACCTCTGGGCACCGCTCTGCTCGTTAGCTTTTGCGGCGGCCTGGGGTTACTTATCTACTATTTCACCCAATCCGTATATATAGGTTTTGCCACCTTCCTGCTCATACAGATCAGTATTTTTATCAGTATATTATTTTACCAGCGCAAACTACGCGCACTGCTGGGCTTTGAAGAGACCAAACGACAGGTGAGAGAGGCTCTAAACGATGTCGCTGAGACAATTAAATAAGCAAATTGCACAGTGCCGACACGATGCCGAAAAACAGCGACGCAGCGCATTAATGCTGTTTGGCCAGCAACAGCGGCAAGTAAATCAACACCTAGGAAACGTGCCTCTGCCGGTCATCCTAGGCCTGGCCTTTGCCGCCGGCTTTATCCTCGAGAAAATCTGGCAGCTGCCGCGCACCTCACAGATGATTCAGTTGGCGCTCTCCCTGCGCACATTCTAGGGAGAGCAAATCGACCATCCGCTGATTCGCGTACCGGTATCAGATTTTCATTGCCGGACTACTCATCGCCCTGCCCCGTAATTTTATCCTGGGTTTTCTCTTCAAAATCACCAGCCTCGTGACGTTCGTGCAGCTGTTCACTGGGATCTCCCCAGGTGCGGTTGACCATTCGCCCACGCTGTACTGCCGGACGCTGCGCAATTTCATCAGACCAGCGCACCAAGTTTTTATAGCTCTCGACCTGGAGAAATTCACCGGCATCGTAGGCTTCATTGCGTACCAGTGCTCCGTACCAGGGCCAGATGGCGATATCCGCAATAGTGAATTCCCGCCCGGCAATAAAAGAGTGCTTGGCCAGCTGTCGATCCAATACATCCATCTGCCGCTTAACCTCCATGGTGAAGCGGTTGATTGGATACTCGAGCTTCTCTGGCGCGTAGGCATAAAAATGCCCAAAGCCACCCCCGAGGTAGGGCCCCGACCCCATTTGCCAAAACAGCCAGTTGAGGGTTTCCGTGCGCTGCTCCGGAGTATGTGGCAGGAAAGCTCCAAATTTTTCCCCCAAATAGAGAAGAATAGAGCCACTCTCAAATACCCGGATTGGCGGTGAGGTACTGTGGTCCACCAGGACCGGGATTTTTGAATTAGGATTGATCTCCACAAAGCCACTGGAAAATTGCTCGCCCTCAGTGATACGAATCAGGTGTGCATCGTACTCCGCGCCCTCAAACCCCAGTGCCAACAGCTCTTCCAGCATAATCGTGACCTTGACGCCATTGGGGGTCCCCAGCGAATACAGCTGCATCGGATGCTTGCCCTGTGGCAATACCTTTTCGTGAGTAGGGCCTGCTATCGGGCGATTAATCTTGGCGAAGTTCCCTCCACTTTCCGCCTCCCATTTCCAAACCTTCGGCGGGGTATAGGGTGAATCCGGCATTACAAAGCTCCAACGGGTGTTATGGGTTTATCCAATAGAGATAAGGCCATCGCTCTCGGGAGTAAAGGGCTGCGCCAAAAAATCTGTGTAAACCACCAACGGCTGCGTGAAAGTAACCGCGCCCCCGAAGCCATGCGCCAACTATTCTCAAATCCATAGCCCAAGCCGGCTGGGAACGCGCCACCCCGTCGCCATGGCTGTGGCGACGGGGTGCACTGAGGTCTTGGCTGCCAGAAGATATGTCGCCGAGTTGAAGGCCCCCAGCGACTCACCCATAATACCGGCCCTGCGCGACATTCGACGGAGCCCCAGGCCCAAAGCCCCTCACCGGGATACCAAGACTCCGCCTGGGTGCTCGCACTGTTTTGCCCAAGGGCTTCAACCGGACCTGTTATGACCGAATTTGCAGTCATCCTGCTCAGCACCATCCTGGTCAACAACTATGTGTTGGTGCAATTTCTCGGGCTGTGCCCGTTTATGGGCGTCTCCAACAAACTGGAGACCGCCGTAGGTATGGCCGGCGCCACGACCTTTGTGCTCACGCTGGCCTCGATCTGCTCCTATTTAGTGAATACCTATCTGCTTGAACCGTTTGGTATCGAGTACCTGCGCACCATTTCCTTTATTTTGGTGATTGCGGTCGTCGTGCAATTCGCCCGCATGTTTATTCAGAAAACCAGTCCATTGATGTACAAGGTGCTGGGCGTTTTCCTACCGCTGATCACCACCAACTGCGCGGTACTCGGTGTGGCCCTGCAAAACACCATGAAGGCCCACACCTTTATGCAATCCACCCTGTACGGCTTTGGCGCCGCCGTGGGTTTCTCGCTGGTATTGATTCTTTTTTCCTCCATGCGCGAACGCCTGTTTGCCGCAGATGTGCCCCTGCCTTTTCGCGGCGCGGCCATCGGTATGGTCACCGCCGGGCTGATGTCCCTGGCATTTATGGGCTTTAGTGGTCTGGTATAGGGTTGCACAATGCTGGACTGGATTTCTGAAATTTCTTACCCCCTGCTGGTACTCGGCGGCATGGCTCTGGTATTTGGCGCCCTGTTGGGCTATGCCGCCATCCGTTTTAAAGTGGAGGGCGACCCCCTGGTAGAGCAGGTCGACGCCCTATTGCCGCAAACCCAGTGCGGTCAGTGCGGCTACCCCGGCTGTCGCCCATACGCTGAAGCCATTGTCCATGGCGATGCCATCAATAAATGTCCGCCCGGCGGCCAGGCCACCATCAACGAATTGGCCAACCTGCTGGATATGGAGCCCACGCCCCTGGACGCAGAACACGGTGTCGAAGATGTAAAAAGAGTGGCCTTTATCCGCGAGGCCGAGTGTATTGGTTGCACCAAGTGCATCCAGGCCTGCCCGGTAGATGCGATCGCCGGCGCGGCCAAATATATGCACACCGTAATATCCGATGAGTGCACCGGCTGTGACCTCTGTGTAGAGCCCTGCCCGGTGGATTGTATCGATATGGTGCCGGTGGAAATGCCTCTGCAGGGCTGGCACCCACACAAGCCCGAAGATGGTATCCAACTGATTGCCACCGATCGTCGCACCGCTCAAGCAGACAACCGGGGAGGTACCGTTTGAACCCCGAGAAAGAGACTTTGACCTCACAGCAGGAAAAAATCCGCCAGCGTGAGGCTGTAGAGGAGCGTCGCGCCGCCCGCGAAGCGCAATTAATCGCCAGCGAAAAGGCGCGTGAATTGCGCCCCAACGATTTTCACGGCGGCGTTCACCCACCGGAAAACAAAAAACAAAGTACCAGCGAACCCATCGGCACTATCCCCTTAGCCGAGGACCTGATCGTGCCCCTGCTGCAACACAGCGGCGCCACGGCCCTACCTCTGGTCAAACTCGGCGACGATGTGCTGAAAGGCCAGAAAATTGCCGAAGCAGACGGACTGATCAGCTGTCCGGTACACGCCCCCAGCTCCGGAAAAGTCGTAGCCATTGAGCCCTGCGCCGTTCCCCACCCCTCGGGACTCGCCGAGGACTGCATTGTTATTCGCACCGATGGAGAGGAACGCTGGTGTGAGCTGGAGCCCTGTGATGACTATACCCAGCTCAACCGGGTAGAGTTGCTGGAAAAAATCCGCGACTGCGGCATCGCCGGGATGGGTGGGGCGGGTTTCCCCACAGCAGTAAAACTCGACCCCCACGGCGGCGCTGAAATCGACACATTGATTATCAATGGCACCGAGTGTGAACCCTACATTACCGCCGACGATATGCTAATGCGCGAGCGCGCCGAGGAGATTATCGCCGGGGTCACTATCCTCGCCTACATCCTCGACGAACCGGAACGGGTATTAATCGGAATCGAAGACAACAAGCCCCTAGCGATTACGGCTATGCGCGAGGCTGCCAAGGCCACACGTTTCAACATTGTGGTATTCCCCACTAAGTATCCCTCCGGTGGCGAAAAGCAACTGATCCAGATTCTTACCGGGCGCGAAGTACCCAACCAAGGCCTACCGGCCAATGTCGGTATTGTCTGCCAGAACGTGGGTACCGCCAGGGCTGTTTATCGCGCCGTACGATTCGGAGAGCCATTGATCAGCCGGGTCACCACCGTAGTCGGACAGGCTCTGCAGCGGCAACGCAACATCGAGGTGCCCATTGGTACCCCCATCCGCCATATCCTCCAACACCACGGCATTCACCGCGGGCTGATGCAGAAGGTAGTTATCGGCGGCCCCATGATGGGTTATACGATCGACGATGAAAGCGCACCGGTGGTTAAAACCACCAACTGCCTGTTGGTACCCACCAATAAAGAGCTACCACCGGCGCCAGTTGCCAACGCCTGCATTCGCTGCGGCTACTGCGCCGAAGCTTGCCCGGCTTCACTGTTACCCCAACAGTTGTACTGGTATGCGCGCGCCGATGAGCGCGAAAAGCTACAAGCTTATAACCTATTCGACTGTATCGAATGTGGCGCCTGTTCCTACGTCTGTCCCAGCACGATTCCCCTGGTGCAGTATTACCGCGCTGCCAAAGGGGCCATACGCCTGGCGGAAGAAGAAAAAGAGAGATCCGATCGCGCTCGCGACCGCTTCGAGTTTCGCAAACTTCGCCTGGAGAGGGCGGAGAAGGAAAAAGAAGCCAAGCGTGAAGCCCGCCGCAAAGCCGCTGAATTGGCGCGCCAACAGCGCGAGCAGAGTCCCGAATCGGAAGCGGCCAAAGAGAGCAAACAGCAGGCGGATATCGTCAGCGCCGCCCTGGCGCGAGTCAAATCCCGCCAGGAAGATCCTCAGCAGTTGCTCGCCCGCGCCCAGCGCACCTTTTCCAGTGCCGAGAGCCGCGTCGAGCGCTTGAGCAGCAAGCTGGAAGGCGCCGACGAAAGTCAGCGCGCCCAACTGGAGGCCCAGCTCAAAGCTGCGCAATTGAAACGGCAGGAGGCCGAACACAAGCTCACTCTGGCCAAGCGGCGCGCCGACCGCGACCCCACTCGGGAGCCCCATAAAGGGGAAACCAGTGCCGCAGTGCGCGCCATCACCAAGGCGCGGGCCTCAGCCGAAGCCCGCGCACAACTGAGCGATGCGGATAAACTCGCCGCGGACATCGAGGCACTGCGCAAGCGGCTCGGCAAAGCTGAGGCACGCCTGCAAAAAGCCAGAGATGAAAATGATGCTAATTTGGCGGCCTTCGAAACCGCTTTGGAAAAGTTGCAGAAAAAATTGGAAGATAAGATGCGCGAGCAACAAGCCGCACAGGGTGGTCGTCACTAATGTCTCTGATGCGAGCCTCCTCCCCCCACGCCCTCTCCGGTGACCACACCGCCAAGGTCATGCTGCAGGTGGCCGCCGCCACCGCACCCGGCGTATTGGCCATGGTGATTTATTTTGGCATCGGCGTGCTTATCAACATTGCGCTCGCCATTATTACCGCCCTGCTGTGTGAAGCCGCTGTCATGAAGCTGCGCAACCGGCCGGTAGCTTTTTATCTGCGGGATTACAGCGCACTGGTCACGGCTCTGCTACTGGGTATCGCACTGCCCCCTTACTGCGCCTGGTGGCTGCCGGTGGTGGGTAGTGCGGTGGCCATCGTTTTGGCCAAACACCTGTATGGCGGTATGGGCTACAACCCGTTCAACCCGGCCATGGTGGGTTATGTCGTACTGCTGATCAGCTTTCCGGTGGATATGACCCGCTGGGTGGGTGCGGCGGATATAATCGGCGGCGCGCCGGATATCGGCGAGGCATTCTCTCTGGTTTTTGGTAGCTATAACGTCGATGGCTTTACCCGCGCCACTCCCCTGGAGATCGTGCGCCTCAACGAGTCGGTCCTACTCTCACAACTGTATGAAATGGAGCCGGTATTCAATAAAGGCACCTTCGCCGGAGTCGGCTGGGAAACGATCAGTTTCGGATTCCTGCTAGGCGGGCTCTTCCTCTTATTTCGCGGCATCATCACCTGGCATGCGCCGGTGGCCATGCTCGTCATGCTAACCGTGATATCCCTGTTTTTCTATGACAGTGGCAGCTCCCTTTCCGAGGGCTCGCCCCTGCTGCATCTCTTTTCCGGCGCCACCCTATTTGGGGCCTTTTTTATCATCACCGACCCAGTCAGTGGCTGTACCAGTAACAAAGGACGCTTGATCTTTGGCGCCGGCGTGGGGCTGTTCACCTATATTATTCGCGCCTGGGGCAGTTACCCGGATGCCATCGCTTTCGCCGTGCTTTTGATGAATTTTGCCGCACCCACGATCGACAATTACACCCTGCCACGCACCTATGGCCATAAGCGGGCACGTCGCGCCACCGATCTGGAGGAGCACTGATGCTCAAGCAGTCTATGGCCACCAATGCCGTTGTGCTGACTCTGTTCGCCCTGATCACCGCCGGCACTTTGGCAGTGACCCAAATTACCACCCGCGAGCCTATCGAGCGCGCCATACGCGCGGCCTCAGCCAAGGCATTGTTGGAGATCATCCCCCTCGACAGGCACAGTAATGATCTGCTCGTGGACACCTACCCAATCCCCAAGACCTACTGGAGTCAGCTGGGACTTACCCAGGGGGGCGATATCAACTTGGCGCGCGGCAAGGACGGAAAAATTTCAGCGGTTATTGTCCCGGCGATAGCACCAGACGGCTATTCGGGCCCCATCAAAATGCTGGTGGGTATAAATCGCGATGGCACCATTGCCGGTGTGCGGGTGACCAGCCACAGCGAAACCCCTGGGCTCGGCGATAAAGTGGAGTTGAAGAAAAGCGACTGGATACTCCAGTTCGATGGCCTTTCTCTGAAAAACCCTCCTGTCAGTGAATGGAAGGTACAGAAAGACGGCGGTGTCTTCGACCAATTTACCGGCGCTACCATCACTCCGCGCGCAGTCGTCAATGAAGTGCGCCAGGTTTTGGAGTATGTCGCAAAAAACCACCAGCAGATTTTCAATGCGCCAGTATCGAAGCGCGCAGTGGAGGTGGAGAACCCCGAAGTAGAGAACTCAGATGGGGCCCAGCCCAAAACGGAGCAGAATTGATGGCAACCCCCGCTTACGCAGAAATTACCCACAATGGGCTCTGGAAAAACAACCCCGCACTGGTTCAACTACTGGGGCTCTGCCCATTGCTGGCCGTTACCGGTTCCGTGGTCAACGCGATTGGCCTCGGCCTCGCCACCACTGGCGTACTCACCTGCTCCAATCTGGCGGTTTCCTTGGTTCGACGACAAATGCCCGACACCGTGCGTTTGCCCGCGTCGGTCATGATCATCGCCACCTTTGTCACCTGTGTCGAACTATTGATGAAGGCTTTCACTTATGAACTCTACTTGGTACTTGGCATTTTTATTCCGTTGATTGTCACCAACTGTGCCATTCTCGGCCGCGCCGATGCTTTTGCCAGTAAAAACCCGGTCCTGCCATCATTGGTGGATGGTTTTATGATGGGGGTCGGCTTCACGGCAGTTTTGATTGTTATTGGCGCCGTGCGGGAGATACTTGGCCAAGGCACACTATTTTCCGATATGGATCTACTATTAGGCCCTATGGCCAAAGATTGGGGACTGCAATTACTGGGAAGTGACTACCCCGGAGTCTTAGTGGCAGTGCTACCTCCCGGAGCATTTTTGGTAGCGGGACTGTTGATCGCAGCAAAGAACGCCATAGATACGGGCATTGAACGCCGCCGTAGCCAGCAGATCAAAATTGTGTCTGGCACCAAACGCGTGCGGGTTACCGGAAAAATTTCTTAAAACCTCAGCGGCGGCCCTCATTCTAGGCGACAATTTTTTAGTGTAATAAATGCTAATCGATTGTCGCCGAGCTATTTCGAGAAAACATTCTCTAACGCTGAGTCAAAATACCCTCCACTTGACGCCTATTTCTCCATCTCGCAATGCCCTAAATACCCCGCGAAGAAATTTGCACCAATTTAAGGATCTTCGCGCAAGCGAGTCGCCTATAAAGTGCCTAACTGGTGCAACTTTCATGTAATCAAATGTAATAGCTTTATTGCCTCTTTTTGAATTCGTTTGGCTAGAATGGCACGACCGAACAGCTTGCTAGAACAATCGGTGCCAACGCAAAAAGAACAGGGAAACTGCTATGACTGTAGACAACGGAAAGTCTGATCTGGTCTACCACGGCCGCCGCGCACAGCGTGCCGACAGCCGCCTGCGCCGCAAGGCCATTCTCGAGGCCACCCTGCGACTCATCGTAAAAGAAGGGATTCGCGGTATTCGCCACCGCGCCGTAGCCCGCGAAGCCAATGTGCCCCTGGCTGCAACGACCTACTATTTTAAAGACCTTAACGACTTAATCAGTGACTCATTCACTTATTTTGTCGAACAGGGACTGGAAAGTACGCGTCAACTTCAGGAAGAGAGTTTTAGTGCGGCGCGCAATCTATCAGCCCAAGAGCGCGCATCGAGCAGTAGTCACAAGTTATTAGTACAACAGCTGACGCGCTTTATCCTGACACATGTTCGCAACCAGGCGGAAGATCGAGACCGCCGCCTTGTCGAACTGGCGTTCCGCAACGAGGCGCTGCGCAATGAGCAGTTGACCCGAGCTGTACGCATGTCGAACCATGCAAGAGAGTCACTGATTCAGGAATTCTTCCACCTGCTGGGTATAACCGATGCAGAGGCTGCCGCACAAATCGCTCATGGCACGATCCTAAAGCTTGAGTACGAGATCCTGAGTAGCTCCATTGCTCTGGACTCCCCATTACTCGAGCGCACAGTGACCATGATGGTACGCGGCCTCATTCCCGCAACGGCTACTCAAATTGCCGAGAGCGCTGCTTACGGCTGAAATCTATGCTGCTCTTCAGGCCGCGGCACAGTGACAGCGCACTGTGCCGCTTCCCGACTTCTCCAGTCACCTGAAGCAATTCAACGGCCTAGGAACAGCTCCCCGACATCGCCGCCACCCACTGGCGCAACAGATCTACCCCCTCCTCGTGTACCAGACTGCGCCCCAGCTCCGGCATCATTGCCCCGGGGTCTCTGGACTCGACGCGGAAGTTCAAAATAGAGTGGTCAGGCTCTCCCGGTACTATGGCGAACACCCGCCCCCCGCTGCCAGTACCGGCCGCAACCGGAGGTTTACACAGCCCCAGTTTACGCCTGTCTGTCTCACTGTAGTGAAGCATCAATCCCGAGGTATCCGCCGCACCGGCCGGATTGTGGCAGTGACCGCAATTGATATCGAGGTAGGCTCGCGCCCTATTCTCCAGAGGTTTCGATGTATCGGCGTAACTGGGCAGGCTGGGTAGTAAGGCCAGTTCGGGAACGCCTCTGAGATAGCCTGCTTTCTGCCAATGCGATAATTGATTCTCTGTCCCGCTAGAGTAGGGATAAGTCCTGTTTAGATGGCGCGCTCTGGGCCCGAGTGGCGAAATTTCCTTTCCGGTGAAGTTATCGGCATGACATCCAGCGCATTGATTGGCATCGGGCACGACATAGGTAAATGTGGAAACTTCCCCAGAATCCGCCACAAGCTTGAGGGGCGTGATATCACCGGCAATTTCATAAACCGCCTCTGTCTGCTCCGCGTTCCAAATATACGGTATCGCCTGCCAGCCATTCTCGCGCTTTACCAGGAGGCGGGTCTCCACCAACCGTACCGCCTGCATATCCAGCGCCTCCCCCCTGCGCCCAACGACATAATCACTGGCAAAACTGTCGGTACGGACAACGGTTTCTCCTGCCCCTCTGGGGTAATAAAAAGTCTTGGTAAGCACCGTGCCCACCGGGTAATCAAACTGCTCTTCAGCATAGTTTGCTGAAGTCCCCATTGGCATCCACACTGTGCGCAATTTATGCGCATAGTCGGTAAAAAGCCCAGTGTTCAATCCATATGGCAGTACCCGATCATTAGGTATAAAAGCGCCGTCAATAATATTGACCAGATTCCAGTCGCTGAGTCTTTCTGGAATGGTATCCATAGAAAACAGGGTGACTGGGGGGCGATGCTTGTCACAGCCACCAAAGAGAAGAGTCACTGCCCCCATTATTAATAGGCAAACACCACCCCAGGAAACGCTATTATTCATTGCGTCCCTCCAAAATAGCCAGGTGATCGCCCTCCTTGCGCTCCTCAGGTGCCTCGTCAAAATTCAGAACAATTTGGGGCAATTTTTCCAGATGACATAGATGCGCCGAGATATCGGTAGAAATATTCTGGTAATTATTTAAAAAATCTATATTGAGAATACCCGCTTCGGCATTATCAATGCACAACTTCAAGTGCTCTGGCAGAGATCCATCAGACATTTTTTCACGATCGATAACGCCATCCCAAAGTACATCCGGGAGACTTCCCCCCAATCCAAAACGAGCTAGCCTGAGCGCTTTCAGCTCCAAGTGATCCGGTGCCCCTCCCCCGCCAACAAACTCATTATCATAGATATAAATACCCTCAGGGTATGGGTCAAAATCTACTTGTGTGGATTTATCACTGTAATATCCAGCAGTAAAATAACTGCTTATTACGATGTTCGCGGTATCGTTTTCCGCAATCTTATTGTCAAAAATCTCGACTCGATCATTGGAGTTAATAACAATACCCGAACCCGCCGGAACCGCAGCTACCGGGGTTCCTTCATGCCCAAAGTTTTCTACATTATTTTTGAATATTTTATTTTCATAAATACGCGTACTATGCCCGGGCTGCGGCAGATTGGGCATATTAAAAACCAGAACACCACCCGTATTATTGGTGGCCACATTGCCATAAACATCAGCGCCAATCGTATTCTCTATTTCAATACCTGCCACATTAAATTCAGCTCGATTATTACGCACTACCACATTTCGAGACTGCCCCACATAAATTCCCGCATCCGATGCACCAATAGCTACTGAGCCTTCGACCAGAGTATTTTTTGTCTGCACTGGATAAATACCATAGGCCCCATTTTCGGTAGCCGGCCCATTAGTCCACTCAACGCGGATATTGCGAACAACAATATTTTCGCCCTCATTGATCTTTAGAGCATCACCCACAGTGTCCTCTATTGCCAGATTCTCAATTGTGAAATTACTCGCATTGACCAACAGTCCCTCAGCACCCTGTATCTGATTTTTAAATGAGAGAATGGATTTATCCATGCCCACACCACGAATAGTGACGTCATCCACATTGAGAGAGAGACTGCGATCAATTTTAAATTCCCCCTCTGGGATGAGAATAATGTCACCGGGTTTGGCGGCTATTAGTTGTCTCAGTAGATTTTTTTGAAATTCGATAGCAGTTTCTGATTGTCTTGACTGTACTGGTTTATCCGGGGCACAGGCCGATGTCAGCAATAAAGAGAGAGCTATCCCAGCGTAGGGCAAGTTCTTCATGGTTCACCTTTTTATTTGAATTATTTTCAGTAGCTACTAAATCAAGTCTTGATAGGTACGAGTGTACCAATTAGGTCGTGCAAAAAATCTTCTATGCAAGCTTCTGCATAGTATCCAACCCCTACCCAGCCTTCAAGGCACTATTATTATCTAACGATCGGGAATAAAAGAGAGAGTTCGCGCCTGGCATTTAAAGCCACAAACAAGCTGAAGGAGTCAGCCCGCCGACCAACTTAGGAAAGTGCCATCCAGATGAATTTTCGCAACCTTTTATTCATGTGTTTCTTTCTCTGCAGTGGATCCATATTCGCTCAGAAGGCCCCCACTCAATACACCCTAAAAATTGAAATCGAAACACCAGAAGGCTGGCAATTTCATACCCAACAGATATTTAGCGACCCCAAGTTAGACATTGACTCCAAACCACTTTCGGCCCAAACGTCCCCAAAGAAATATCAAGCAGTACGCTGTGACGGGCCTTGGGGAGCAATGATATATACGGTTTCACTCTCCAGCGGCCCTGGCGTTAAAATTCTACACCGTGAAGACACAATAATTATTAAAGTGATTGAATACTCCGTCGATAGCAAGGATAAAACTATCGAGACCATGAGTATTCAATGCATAGATACCGAGCCCACACAAATCATGAATTCAGTTGAGGATGTAAAATTCACAATAGATAAAGAAGTTTCCGAGCAGGTTGAACTTAGCAATGGGTATGTCCTTAAATACCATTTTAAACCCGGTTAACCCCACGATATCCCAAGCTAGTTTCTGTCAACCCCTCCACATCTTTAAGCACTTAGCACTGGGGGCTATGCATCGAAAAAAATTACCGCCAATATTATAACTCGACAGAGTGCCATAGCTTGATCCAAAGGCTTATTAATTTATCACTAATAATTCAGAGGCAATCTAACCATTAAGAAAGCGGTTAATCGAAGAATAGGCTTTCATACACGTCTCTCTAACTAAGTCTTCGATATTTAAAAATCCATGTATGGCATCTTCGAAGTGTACATTTTCGGCATGTATCCCTAAGGATTTCACCTTTTCATAGTAAATTTTCCCCTCATCACGCAATGGACAAAATTCAGCGGTGATGACCAAGGTTTGTGGAAGATTAGCGGTGAAGTCCATATGCAATGGGGAAGCTGCCTTTCTGCACTGCCCTTCCTTAAAATACTTATCGAAAAACCAAGTACACATATCAGCCTCTAATAAATAGCCAACGCCATTTTCATTATAGGATTCGTATCTGGCGACATAATCAACACAGGGATAAATAAGAATCTGCTTTTCTATATCAATTCCCCGGTCAAACTGGGCCAGGTGTGACACTGAGGCAGAAAGCGAACCGCCTGCAGAGTCTCCTGCCACAGATAACGTTTTTCGATAGTCAACATTCTGTCGATCTAGAGTCGCCCAGATGCCCCTGACAACGGCACAGGCATCTTCAATATTCGCAGGGTAAAGATTTTCTGGTGCTAGACGATATTCCCCAGCCACCACAATGTGCTGTGTATTTATTGCCATTTTTCGACAAATCGGATCATAGGCCTTAACACTGCCTGCCATGTGTCCACCACCATGGAAATACACCAATACCGGAAGCGTTTGACCTGGATTCGGGTTAAAGATACGCACCGGAACGTTATACCCGGCAGTATATATTTCTGCATCCATCACACAATCAATATCAGGAATATCGGTCACAAACTCCTGTATCAGCATCTCCGTCTTTTCCCGAGAGTCAATAACGCTAAAAGGAAAACCTTTTGCGGAACGCGCCAATAGCACTTCGTTACACTCTCGAAGAAATGCGGAGAGACTTGGATTTACCTTTCTCAACTTAAACCCCCAAAGAAAAAATTTAACAATAAAACCCGCCTGAAAAATTCCTAAATAGCGATATGAAACCTCTAACCTTCAGATCAAAACAAAGATTATCTTATTTCAAACACTATTCACCTCAAAATAGCGCAGAACTTTTTAACTATAAATATCAAGAAATATGGAGAGAGGTGCCAGCCACTAAAAAAGCAGCTGGCGCACAAAATACGATAATAATTTTTTTGGATTCAGAAGGGCTTATTTAATGAAAGACAGGAGCAGAGACATAACTCCAGAACAATACGGTGCCCACCATGATCATTACGGCAATGACCAGGGAAACGGTGATAATCGCACTGGCGAAGAGGAAGCCCCGTTCTTCAGAAACGCCCATCACAATTGGAATGCCCAGATAAAGTAAATAAACCGCATAAGCGACGGCCACTGTAGCCAGTAAAATATCCAGCCATAACACGGGGTAGATTCCAGCGATGCCCGCCAAAAAAATAGGCGTCGCGGTAAACCCAGCGACAACCACCCCCTTCATTGGGTGCGTCTCTGCGCCATAGGTTCTAGCCATCCAATGGATAAAATAGCCAATCGAGACGACAGCCAATACCATCGTAAAATAAAACACCGCGACTAATTCCAGTGCGCTCTGCCCAGTTATTTTTACCGGCGTTCCGCTACCGATACTCCAACCAACTTGAGTTGTACCGAAATACCAGGCGACTGCAGGAAACAGCGCCAAAATAATGACGTAGGGAATTTGCCGGCGAAGTTTTTTCTCGGGAAGGCTACCGATCAGCTCCCACTGCCTGCGGGGCTGCAGCATAAGGCCGAACATATGGGTCAACATTCTGTTTTCCTCAGGTTCTAGAGAGAACTCTGAGTGCGACCTATCTACTCAAATTGATCTTGAAACAGCCGGTCAATATGAGGGTACCACTAAAAGGCCACCCACAAAGCTCCAGTGCATTTCTTCTTGTTTCGGAATTATTTGTAGGAGCTACAGTCGTTCAAGTCAACCGCAGAGAAGGAATTGGCGGGAATGCTTACATTCTCGTTTCTCGCGGAAACATTTTTTAATGGTACTTTGATACAAATCAACCCGGCCAGAGCGTGGAGGTTCGTGCAGGGAGTATTTAACGCCGTAACCAGCTGCCGATCCGCAGCCGGTTACCTTTATACCTCGGGTACCACTCACCCATCCAGTTAGAAATTTACAGGGTCAACAGGTTGCATCCAGCCAAAATTGTCCTCGGCCCGACCCTCTTGAATATCCAGAAGTGCCTCGCGCAACGCTTTAGCCACAGGCCCCGGAGCCTGGTACAGCTCGTGACTATGCGCTTCATCGCCTATCACACTGATAGGACTGATAATGGCCGCAGTGCCGCAGGCAAAGGCCTCGGTGCAGACCCCAGAAGCGATTTGGCTAAGCAATGTATCAATATGGATAGCACCCTCTACCAAGTCGTAACCCAGTTCCCTGGCCAGCTTCAAGAGCGAATTACGAGTGATACCTTCCAGAATGGAACCGGAGAGCGCCGGCGTATGGAGCTTTCCCTCGATCACTGCAAAGAAATTCATTCCCGAGAGCTCATCCACACGACTGCGATCAGCGGGGTTCAACCAGAGAGATTGGTCGTAGCCACGCTCCTTGAGACGCCCAACGCTGAGTAGCGAGCCGGCATAATTACCGCCCACTTTGGCATCTCCTGTACCCCCCACAGCCGCACGCGCATCCTCACGCTCTACCCAAAGGCGCATATTGCCGGTGTGGTAGGCCTCTGAGGGGCTGGCGATGACATAGAACTCATAGGATGTGCTGGCTGATACCGTTAGGTCCGCCTGAGTACCGATCAGGAAAGGCCGTAAATAAAGTGACTCACCGCGGTTACCTGGTACCAGGTTGGCACAGTACGCAGCGATAGTGCGCACACCATCGAGAAACAGAGATTCGGGCACGGAGGGCATGCACAGCCGCTTGGCAGAATACGCCATACGCGCCGCATTTTTTTCAGGGCGAAACAACGCAATGCTGCCAGCCGCTGTTCGATAAGCCTTCATACCCTCAAAGCACGACTGGGCGTAATGTAGGACCTTTGCCGCTGGATCTATGGTCAGTGGAGCATAAGGAATTAATTCCCCCTGACTCCAGCAGCCGTCCTGACAGACTGCACGAAACATCACAGGGGCCATTGCCGTCCCGAAGCCCAATCTTTCAGGTACTTCATATCCACGCAGACTCACGGCTACTTCGGGGTCGATATAGATGCTCACCGGCACTCTCCTCTCATTCGAATCGGCTGATTATGGCGCCTGACGGTCAGCAATCCAAATGCACCACCCACAGGCCCCATTGCTTTAGTCATTTTCGCCCAATCAGCACCGCTCTCATAGGATGAAAGTCCAGTTAAAGCGTTCCTAGTCCCTTCGCTTCGGGCTCAACGGATCGACACATAAATTTACCCAATAAACTTTTGGCACTTACTTACCGACCTTCAGCACTGTTATTTCTCTGCAGCTGCTAAACCAAAAGGGTGGTCGCAGGCATGCCGGTAACTCTTTCACCGGTTGGTTGAAGTCTCCGTCACAATCCCTCTGATGACAGACTGTGCTGGCTATACTGTTTAATACGCAGCCAGGAGCGCAAAAATAAGCATCCGGATGCGTCTTCTCTGATCGGCCAAAGAGCAAAATCTATCGTGGCCACAGGGTAGTAACAGAACCACATTTCAGGAGAGAGCTTCCACCATATCAGCCGGTTTACCGGCGATCGGGCGGAGACGAGATCCACACCCTGCGTGACGGCTATGGCCTATTGCACAGCTGTGGGCAAAGTAAACCGGAATGGAAGTGGTTCAATCGTGACACAGATAGATACCAGCAATCGCCTTGCTATCGGCTTGATGTTTACAGCCACAGCACTGCTGTGTAACAGCGCCATTGCCGCAGATGACGCCACTGTAAGCCAGCACTCAAAAGCCCCTCCCCAGGCTTTTATTGAAGCTGCCTCCAAACCCCTGAAAAAAACCCGAAGACAACTGCGCCCCTCTGAAGCCGTCGACTATTATCGCGAACGAATCGAAGAACTGGAGGCCGAACATGGCGCATACGGTGTCGGTATTGATGAACAATTACTAGGACTGGCTACCGCATTGCAAAAAGCCGGTGCGCACGACGAAGCCGCCAGCGAATTCCGCCGCGCAATGTTGGTTAACCGGGTGAATGAAGGGCTGTATTCCCTCAGCCAGATCCCAATGATTGAGCGGCTCATCGAAAGCCAGATAGCTCTAAATCAATGGGAGGACGCGAATGACAACCAGCAGTACCTCTATTGGTTGTACGAAAAAAATTACGGCAAAAAAGATCCACGGATGTTACCGGTAATCAACAATTTGAGTCGCTGGCACCTTCAATCCTATGTTGAGAAAAAAGGCGAAACCCTAGTTGAACACCTGATCAGCGCCACCAAACTCTATACCCTCGCTGTCGACATTATCACTAAGAATTTCGGCTCCAATGATCTGCGTCTAGTAGATGCTTTGCGCGGATTAAAGGCCACCAATTATTACTTGGCCAGGTACAAGGGGGAGGCTCAGGCACCCCTTATCGTTAATACCAGCTTTGGCGCAGGGCCCGATACCCATCAACGCAGTACGGTTGATCACTACCGTATGAAAAGTTTCAACACCGGCAAGAAGGCAATCACTCGACTTGTCGATGTTTACCAGAGAAATCCCAAATCGCCACCAGCCGCATCCGCCAAAGCCAAAGTTGAATTGGGTGACTGGTACATGATGTTCAATAAATGGCACTCCGCCCGGCGGACTTACGGTGAGGCTTATCAGGCCCTTTGGGATAACGGCGCATCCAGAGATGAAATTCAGGATATTTTTGGCCGCCCGATAGCTCTTCCCGCACTGCCCATACTGGAATCGGAGAGCAAGGCCCTGGCGAACTCACACATCACCGTTTCCTACGACGTTACCGCGTTTGGCAAAGCCCGCAACATCAAGATCTTACGCTCCTACCCGTCGGACAAGGTACAGGTTCGCTCTAAAGTGCGAAAAATACTTAAACGCGCCAAATTTCGTCCGCGCTTTGAGGATGGTGAGGCGGTAGAAACCCGCGGCATTGTTCAGCGCTTTGTTTTTGATTGAGGTTTTTTCGTCACAGCGATTAACTGGGGTTGTGGAGAGCGCGCAAATAATCAAATAACAACTACTTTTAAATTTCCACACTAGCCATTTTCCGGGCAGCCAGGGAAACGCAGGTATTTTTTCCTGCGCCTCCCCGGCATAACGCCAAGCCCTTAAGGAGAAAAGAGATGACAACTCGGAAAGCGGTACGAAAAAGTCACCGCCAGGGCATTAGCTGGCACACTCTGTTCTCTATCGCTGTATTGGCTTCAGTGGTTGCCGGATGCAAAAGCCAGCAAACCCAATCGCAACCACCGGCAGCGCCATCGATGCCCTCTTCCAGTTCTCAGTCGCAGTCTCAGTCTCAGTCTCAGAGCAGTGCCTCATCAAGCAGCAGTGCACAGAGCTCCAGCCAGTCACAATCAACCAGTAGCAGTAATAGGCAGTCCAGTAGCCGCTCTTCGAGCCAGCCCAGCGCTAATATGCCAACGGCGCAACGCGAATCACAGCAGAATTCCGGTACAGCATCCAGTGAAAAACAGCGCTCCTCCCGCGAGCGCTCAGCCGGCGAAAACATGCCAGAGGCCGATTCTCGCAGCCGCTCCCCCTCCTCCCCTACCTATAGTGATGCGCAGCAATCTGCAGAGGAACAGCGCATGCCGCCAGATCCTTCCTCTGGGGAAGAGGGCACCCCGCCAGAAGATATCGACTTTTCTGAGGAGGAGCAGGCAGCCTCCGCTTCCAGCGCTTCCTCTAGCAGCAGTTCGAATTCCTCAAGTAGCTCAGCCTCCAGCAGCAGTGCCAGCGCCGGGGGACAACCCGGCGACAGCGCCGCGCGCGCAGGTAGTGCCCCCAATGAATCTCCCCGCTCTACCGCGGAGAGAGTGGCTGATTTGGAGGGTCGCTTTGAATCCACCATGGTGAGCTACGACGGCATGATCCTGCGCGAACGCGACTATGTCCGCAACAGGCCAGGATCTACTGCGGGCGAGGCGGAAGAGGAAGCAATGGATGAAGCACCGCCCGGAGAATCGCTGGAAGACTTGATTGAATCCGCCGAAGCCGAAATCCCAGCACCACCGGGAAGCGGATCGCCCAGCGGTCGTGGCCCACAACAGAACAATTCCAGCGGCCAGGTGACAGGCCCCGGCTTACCCGCAAAAGGCCGTCAGGGAGAATACAACCACAGTGGCTCTCAGCCAGTGGTGCCTGCGGATATTCCCAGTGGCACCGATGACGATGTGGTGGCCCGACAAATTCGTGAAGCGGCCACCCGGGAGAGCGACCCGGAGTTGCGAGAGAAACTCTGGGAAGAGTATCGAAAATATAAAAATGCGACGAAGTAGTTATAGAGGACGCATAGATGGCACTTTTAACTCACAGCAATTTTGGCAGTCTGCTGACAACACAACGCGTCATTCTGTTTACGGGAATACTACTCGCAATTCTGTTTAGCGGGTGTACCACGACAGAGGTGCGCACCACGGCATTTACCCCCCTCACAATTGAGGATAAAAATATTGCAGAAGAGCGCCTGCTCGATGTAGGCGTTATTCAGTTTGACCCAGGCATTGAAGGTATTGAAGTCGATGAGGACACTCTGATTTTTCCAGAGTTACGTCAAGCCGAATCCCGATTTATAGCCGTGACCCTAGCCGACTCGCTACAATCAAGCCTCGGCTGGGGCGCTGTGAGGGTGATCCCCTCAGCCCGCACCAATATCGATGTGACTATTTCTGGGAGGATCCTACAGTCCGACGGGGAAACGCTCACAATGGAAGTTACCGTAACGGATTCCCGTGGTCAGCGTTGGTTCACGAAAGAGTATTCTGAGTACGCATCGCACTACGCCTATGATCGCAAGCATCCTACCGAGGGCGATGCCTTCCAGGGAATCTATAATCGGGTTTCCAATGACATGCTCGAATATCGCCAAGGTTTATCCAACGAACAAATTGTCGAGATACGTACAATTTCTGAAATGCGCTTTGCCAGAAGCTTTTCACCAGAGGCATTCAATCGCTACCTGCAGCAAAGCCAGGAGGGTATCTACTACCTAAGTGCTCTGCCTGCAGAAAATGACCCCATGCTCGAGAGAGTGCGAAAAATTCGCGAGCGCGACTATTTATTTGTAGACACTCTACAGGAGTACTACGGAACCTTTGCTAAAACAATGGAAGTTCCCTATCAGGAATGGCGTGCGCGCAGCTATGAAGAAGTACGGCAAATGCGTGAGCTGAAACGCAAAGCCCGCAACCACACCATTATGGGTGCCGCCGCCATTATCGGCGGCATCGCCGCGGCAGGCGCCGGCGGTGGCAGCGCTCAGGCAGCGGGTCAAGTCGGCATTGGTGCAGGCGGTTACCTGATAAAAAGTGGCTTCGATCGTCGTGCTGACGCCAAGATGCATTTAGAGGCATTGCAAGAATTAGGTGATTCCATGGAGGCGGAAGTAGAGCCACAGATCGTCGAGCTTGAGGACCGCACAGTAACCCTAAGTGGATCGGTTGAAAATCAGTATCGACAGTGGCGAGAAATTTTAAAGGAAATTTACGAAGCTGAAACCGCTTCTTCCGAAACCAAAATATGAAATTTTACGCATTATTGAGGTAAATCCATTCATTTTTACATTTTGCAAACACCCAAGATCTTCACCGGGTAACTGAATAACACGGCGGAACCACTATGCAGCACCGCAATAACGCCAAGGAAGATTCAACTCCAATCGAGCCCGCTGAATTTAGTTTTGGCGGTGAGGGAGCTCGCACACCAACGAGTACTGTTCAGCACGCAGAAAAGCGCAACAAAGACAGTTCCTACTGGCCCCTTATACTTGGAACAATTATGTTCAGCGGATTAGTGGGGGTCTTTTGGGGGTTACCACAAATTGTAGAAACGCCAAAATTACAGTCCGATGAAACGGTATCTGCAACAGCGCAGAATAAGCCAGAAGAAAGTCCCATACCGGCTTCTCCTTATTCAGATGCCGAAATCATGCAACAGCGCAGAGATGTGCAAAAAATATTGCAAGACATTCTCGTGCTTAAGGAGGAACTACAGGAGCGTCAAGTAGAAGTGTGGGCTTTTGAGGATTTTTACGCAGCTGAAGATCTAGCCCTTAAAGCCGATAGTATCTATCGCAAACGGCAATTTATGCAGGCCCTGGAAAAATACCAGGAGTCTCTGCAAGCATTGGAAACACTGCGTGATAGCATCCCTGAGCGTATAGAGACACACCTCACGGAAGGCAATCGGGCGCTGGATACAGGGCATCTCGATGCGGCCATTGATGAGTTCAACCTGGTACTGACCATCTCAAGAGATCACCCCAGAGGTCTTAAAGGGCTGGAGCGTTCCGATACATTACCATTAGTCTGGTGGTCGTTTATTCAGGGCAAACAAGCCTATCTGGATTCCGATTTAGATCTAGCAAAATCATCCTTGAAAAAAGCACTGTCTATAGACCCAAAAACTGTCCCAGCCCAGGCTTTGCTGGCAAAGGTAGAGATGGAAATAACAGAGAGGGACTATAAGGAAGCGATGTCCGAGGGCTATGCCGCCATCGCTGACAAGAAATACAACTCCGCCAAACAGTTTTTTAATCAGGCACAAGCATTAAAACCCAAAGCCAAGGCGCCAGTAATTGGCCTAAAGCAGGCACGCAATGGCGTCGAACGGGAAAAAATTAACAAACTATTGAGTTTGGCACGCTCACATGAGGAAAAAGAAGATTGGCACGATGCTCTGAGTAGCTATACAACTTTGCTCAAAAAAGATGGGAGCCTGGTTACTGCCGTAACCGGTAAAGCAAGAGCCTCTGCCAGGGCAAAATTAGATGACCAATTACAAGAACTGCTCAAGGATCCCCTCACCTTAAGCGAAGGCAAACGTAATCATTTTGCTCGCAAGGTACTCGCAGATGCAAGAAAGGTGAAATCACAAACACCGCGCCTGGCCACCCAAATAGAAAACCTGGAAAATGCGCTCACCCAATCCCTGATACCACTTCCCGTGCGCTTTAAATCTGACCGAAGCACCAGTGTCACAATTTACCATGTTGGAAGGCTCGGCAATTTCGACCAGCGCGAAATTGCCTTAAAACCCGGTCGTTATACCGCGGTAGGCACCCGCGAAGGATATCGTGATGTCCGTCGTGAATTTATTGTAAAGCCAGGAAAACCTGTCACAGAAGTTGTTATTCAATGCGCCGAGAAAGTAAACGGCGCTAATAATAGCTAAATGCTCGAACCCATAAGGCGAAAGAAAATCTAATAAACAGATATTCGCATAGGGTCTGTCTTGAAATGAATCATCAGATTCATTCATAGGACAAGAAGTGTTCTGTGACAAATGGCTCGCTGATTGCCGTCTCTCCGGTACCAGCGAGCTAAGCTTTATTGCACACAGAAAAGCATCCACCCAAGCTTTGGTATCCACAACACAATAGAGTGTGATCGGCCGATATCAGGGTTATTGCGATAACTCCATAATGAAACAGCAATAGGGAAGCATAAATGGCAGTAAAAGAGGCAGTACCTGCCCAAGATGAGAAATCTGCAATCGATGACTCCCCACTCATCGAACCTATAGGGTTTACGCCTGTTCAGATCAACTCAACCCGCACGCGCTTATTTTTCACGAAGCGTGCCCTGATGGTGGCGGCCTGTTTATTGTTGAGCCTCTTAGTACTGATCTATTTAGTTATCGCACGCTCCCTTATTTTTGAGACTCAGCCGAATAACGCAGAAATCAGCATCAGTGGTTTTGCCTTGCCACTTGGGGATGGGCACCTGGTATTACCAGGTAACTACAGTTACACCATCAGCGCAGATGGTTACCTTTCCAAAAGTGGCGAGGTGGAAGTCAGTAGTGATGGGCACAGCCGCCACACTGTGACTCTGGAAAAACTTCCCGGCCACCTGCAAGTGGAGACTGATCCGTCCGTACCGGTTAAGGTATTAATCAATGGCAGCGAGGTCCCCAATAAAAACGGACTGGTTGAAAACCTAAGTCCGGGCGGGCTGCGGGTTACCGTACTCTCCGATCGCTACCTGCCTTTTACCCGTGAAATTAAAATTGAAGGGCTTGACAACACTTATCGACTGGCCGCCAATCTCCGCCCGGCCTGGGCCAATATCCGGATTAGCAGTAATCCTCCAGGTGCCACAGTCAGCGCCAATGGAAAAGTGTTAGGCACCACCCCCCTCAATACAGAGCTAGTCCAAGGCGATAGGGTTGTCTCTATCTCCCTACCAGAGCATAAAACTGTCGATGTACCTGTGGCTGTTACTGCGGGTGTGGATCAAACTCTTCCCACGGTGAATCTCGGACCCGCCGATGGTCTGCTACGGGTGGTTACCACCCCCGAGGGCGCGGGCGTTACCGTTGATGGTGAATTTCGTGGTCACACTCCACTGGAGCTCGAGCTGACATCGGGGAAAATTCACCGCTTACGTTTTTTTAAGGATGGCTATGCATCGATTGAGCATACCGTAGATCTATCCGCCGGCATGGAGCGCGACCTCAATGTCAATTTAAACGCAGTGTATGGCAGGGTATACGTAACAAGTGTCCCCTCTGATGCAGAAGTGTACATTGATGGACAGTACGCCGGTAAAAGCGGCCAGACGTTCAACCTCCCCGCCAAAAGTCACAATATTGAGGTACGTAAAAATGGCTATAAAGCCTTCGATACCAAGGTAATACCCAGCGCCAAATTGGAACAGACCGTACGGGCCGTATTGTTGACCAGAGAGCAGGCTCGCTGGCAACAGGTTCCCTCCAGTTATCGTCACGGCGCAGGAGGGACCATGAAATTGATGCGACCCAATGCCGTATTTACCATGGGTTCCTCACGTCGTGAACAGGGACGCCGAGCCAATGAGGTAATGCGCCAGGTTTCTCTCAACCGCCCTTTTTATATCGGAGCCACTGAGGTTACCAACCGCGAATTTCGTCGCTTTAAACGCATGCATACCTCTCGACATGTCAACGGAGTAAGCCTGGATAATGACAACCTCCCCGTTGTGAGTATTAGCTGGATTGATGCCGCCCTATTCTGCAATTGGCTCAGTGATCGCGATGGCCTAGCACCGGTTTATCTCACCGAGCGTGGACGCATCGTAGGTTTTGATTCTGCGGCAGATGGCTATCGCCTACCCACGGAAGCCGAGTGGGCCTGGTTGGCCCGCTATGATAAAGGCACCATGCGCAAATACCCCTGGGGCAACGAACTCCCTATCGGTGCCAACTCCGGAAACTACGCCGATAGTCACGCAGCCAAACTAGTACCGGCTGTTTTACGTACCTATAGCGATCGCTATGCCGCAACAGCGCCGGTTGGTAGTTACAGCCCGAACCCCCTCGGTATTTATGACCTGGGCGGCAATGTTTCAGAGTGGATTCACGATCTTTATACCATTGGCACTGGGCTCTCATCGCGCCTGGAAGAAAACCCGGTGGGGCCTCAGGATGGTGACTACCATGTAATTCGCGGCTCCAGTTGGCGACATTCAGGTTTGACCGAATTACGGCTTTCTTACCGCGACTATGGTGAAGGTCCTCGCAATGATATTGGTTTCAGAGTGGCGCGCTGGATCAATTAAGGGAAAAACATGTTTAGGATCCTTTTAATACTCATCACTTTTTTTTCAGCATATTTGGTTGCTGAGGAACAGCAAGACAACGATAAAATTTCTGTTGCTCAGGTGAATAAAGAAAAACCAGACAAAAATAAAAATAAGCGCCGCAGTAATTCTGACGACTACAAATCCTCAGAGGAGATATCCGAGGATTTATCCGTTGCCTATCCAGTGGACATTTAGAGAAGCAGCCAAGAGCACTATCATGAAATTTAAATCTTCCGACTTTATTTTCCAGGTATTCGCGCTGCTGGGCTCAGTTATCCTTGTTCACGCGATTTATGTAGCTATCATCCGGCCCAATGCAGATGCTTTGATCGAAGAGCAGCTCGCCCGGGAAGCCGCAGGGGAAACCTACGTACAACAGCGCTCAATCTATATCGTAATGAGGGATTATGAACAAGAGGCCTGTTTTGTATTGATGCTTTGGGCTATGGCCATCATGGGCTTAAAAGCACACAAAAGCATCCGCGAGCGCAAGCTACTCAATAAGGCTCTGCTCAATATTAGTGAGGGCACGCCCATACTGCCTGAGGATACCCGTGATCTCTCTCGCCCTATTCAGGCTCTCCCCGAGGAAGAGCGAAGTTTCCTGGTGCCCAGGGCCCTACTGACCGCCCTACAAAGATTCGGCTCGACCAAAAATGTTGCTGCGGTATCCAATTCGATAAAAGAAGTGTGTGAAACCGAAGGTGACCGTCTCGACTCCGAACTGGCGATGGTGCGCTATATCACTTGGGCAATTCCCTCAATCGGGTTTATTGGCACAGTACGCGGCATCGGCGAGGCCCTAGCCCAGGCTCACAAAGCCGTTGAAGGTGATATTGCCGGGGTCACCGTTAGCTTGGGGGTCGCCTTTAACTCCACATTTATCGCCTTGGTAATTAGTATCGTCATCATGTTTTTTACCCACCAGTTACAGCTGATGCAAGAGAGACTGGTACTGGACACACAAAGCTATTGCGATAACCGCCTACTGAGATTTCTCAAAATCAGTTAACCGTCATCAAGAATCACTATCTCCGATATTGGCCGTGAGGAATACTCCATGGGACAAGGCGTCCTTGAAATCAATGACTGTGGTTTAAGGGTTTTTATCGGCACTACCGAAGTTCTGGAAAGTCCCGGCATTGCCGTCATTGAACCCAGCCGGGTTCACATAGGCACCTCCGCGCAAATGCGTGCGCGCAGCCACCCTACTCAGGTCAACAATCAGTTCTGGCGAAGACTCAGCCTTGAATCGTTGAAATCAGCCAATCAACGCTGCCGTCATCACGCCGACCTCGCCTACTGCCATCTACAGGAAATAGCCGAACACTGTGACCTTCCCGAGGAGCTGGTATTGGCGGTTCCGGGTAACTTTACCCGTGAACAGCTGGCTCTATTGCTTGGAATCATCAATGAAAGTGATATGAATGTCGTTGGAATGGTTGATTCAGCAAGCGCTGCGATCGGTGATCTGGCGCCCTCCGGCCTGCAAATCTATGTTGAGTTGCAACTGCATCAGACGCTGGTTTCCCGTGTCATAGTGGAGCAACACGCCACTGTAAAGTCTGCCGAGAGTGTTGCCGATGCTGGCTTAAATCACTTCCAAGAGGCCTGGGCACGGGTATTTACCGATGCTTTTGTTATGCAGTGCCGCTTTGACCCGCTCCATTCGGGTGAGTCTGAACAACAACTTTACGATCTGATGCCCCAATGGGTAAATTGCGCAATGCACCAGGGCGAAGTGTTAGCGGAACTTGATGATCGCACTGCAAAAGTATCTTTACGCCAACTTCAAGATGCCTCCGCCCCCATTCTCTCTCGGGTACGAGCCATGATCGAGAACCACGCGGAAAGCGACAGCGTGAGCTTTATTTCCCATCGTTGGGCCGACATTCCCGGAGGCTTACAGCTGGCGCAGCGAATGTATCTTCTTTGCAGAGACAGCATCGCCCAATCAATTAAAAATCGGTGGAAAGAGTTACGCAGCGACGATTCCACGCTGCGCCTTGTCAACAGCATCAGTGCGGTTCCGGAAAGCAAAATCACCGTGCGCCTGGACACGCCTAAAGAAGCGGCAGCAACGCACTTATTATTTGGCCATCGCGCTCTTGCTGCACAACAGCCTCTCTTTGTTTTCTGGCATGAAGATAAATTCAAGGTAACCCCCACACCTCCTGACCACCCTGCGGCAACGGTCACCAACCATGCCGGCCGTTTGGCACTAAGGGTCGATGCGGGTATCCACCTGATGCTGAATGGTGAGGAAATTGCCGCTCCGGTTAATCTCAATGCCGGAGATAGGATTGGTATTGCGGATAGACAGGATGTCATAACCGCAATCAGCGTGGAACGCTATGAGACGTAAAAATCGGCGTTTCTCCACCTTTAGCCTCTCCTTTCTTGACATCATGTCTTGTGGATTTGGTGCCGTTGCCCTGATTTTCCTGATTATCAAGCACGGCTCTGATCACGAGATAGAAGTGGAAACCGAAGACCTCAGCGCCGAGGTCAACCTGCTTCAAGAAGAGGTTGAATTTGGTGAAGAACACCTTGTTCAGGCCCGCAATACACTGGACATCGTTAGCGATGAATTGGTTGATGCCCAGGGATTAGCACGCCGAATACTGGAACAAATTCAGGACGTGAAAGGAAATATCGCAGAAATAGACAGCGTCGACGAACAGGAAGATATAAAAAGGCTGCAAGATAAACTAAAAAAACTGAAGCAGGCCAAAAAAAATCTGGAAGAGGAAAACAAAAAGCTCGGAAATAATGTGCGTAAATATGTTGGCGATGGCGATCGTCAATATCTCACAGGACTTCGGCTTGGAGGCAATCGAATCCTGATCCTCCTCGACGCTTCTGCTTCGATGCTCGGTGATGAACTTATCAAGGTTATTCGCGCCCGCAACATGTCTTCAAGGGTAAAACGACAAACAGAAAAATGGCGCCGAGCAATCAATACCGTCTCCTGGCTCACCGCCCAGTTGCCTCCAGATAGTCAGTACCAGATCTATACTTTCAATACATCTTTTCGCGCCGTCATTGCCGGAACGGAAGATCGCTGGCTCAATGTGGATGATCGCGACCAGCTGGACAAGGCCATCAAGGGATTGGACGAAGTTGTGCCTGAGCATGGCACCAGTTTGGAAAGAGTATTCAATGCCATTCACGCTATGAAATCTTTACCCGACAACATTATTTTGATTACCGATGGCTTGCCCACCCAGGGCATGAAGCCCCCCAGAGGTGCCACAGTATCCGGCAGAGAGCGGCGTAATCTGTTTAAACGAGCGGTGAAAGTTCTTCCCAGAAATGTGCCGGTTAACATAATACTGACCCCCATGGAGGGAGACCCTTTTGCCGCCAGTGAATTCTGGAAGCTGGCAATGCAAACGCAGGGCTCTTTTTTGGCACCATCGAGGGACTGGCCATGATCAGCTCTTCAAAAAAGAGACGGCAGGAAGAATTCAGCATCTCTTTTCTCGATGTAATCTGCTGTGGTTTTGGAGCCATTGTTCTATTACTGATGATTGCCAAAACTGCCGAGCCTATTGTTTTAGAAGAGGCCGAGATAGACCTGGAAGCGCAGGTTATCGAGTTGCAACAACAACTTGCTCAGATTCGTGGCGAAACCACCATTCTTAATCGCGACCTTAATGCCAAACGTGAACAGATCGATATTGAACACAAACGCATAGCCAACCTACGTGGAGAACTGGAAGCTCTACAGGCTGTTTACGCCAGTAAAACCGAAGGTCAGAGTGAAGAAGGGAAATTAAAAGGTAAGTTAACCATAGCCCTACAGTCAATGACCGATGAAATGCGGCGCCTGCTTGGGGAAAATTACCAACGCAAGAATAATGTTATCGGTGGCATACCCGTCGACAGTGAGTACATCCTTTTTATTATTGATACATCCGGCAGTATGTTTAACTACGGATGGGATCGTATGATGTCAGAAATGGTCAATACCCTGGATCTCTACCCCAATGTCAAAGGTATTCAGGTAATGAATGACATGGGAGATTACATGTTTTTCAATTACCGTAATAAATGGATCCCAGACACACCTGGACGTCGTCAGGCAATTCTTCAACGACTTAAGACCTGGAATCCTTTTAGTAACTCCAGTCCTGTAGAAGGTATTCAAAAAGCGGTACGCAGCTTTTACGATCCCAGCAAAAAAATCAGTATTTATGTGCTCGGGGATGAGTTCACAGGAAAGTCAATACGTAATGTCATGCTCGCCGTAGATCGCGTCAATGCTCAGCATGGTGAGGGAAAACGCAATATTCGTATCCACGCAGTGGGGTTCCCCATACAGTTCTCACGACCTCCCCATTTACAAACCACCGGTCTTCGCTTTGCCGCCTTAATGCGAGAATTAACCTACCGCAACGGTGGCACTTTTGTTGGTCTTAATGATTTTCGCTAGCTGATTTACACCAGGAGTCATTCATGATGTACAGGATAAAGGAGGCTTCCACATTTCATCTGGCGATTGTGGTCATTATCTCCGTATTACTCGCAGCTTGTTCACATACCGTGCAGGTTGAAGGGCGATACCCCTCTCCAGTAGGACAGCAGCTTCCTCTCTCTGTGGGCATTTACCTCAGTGAGGATTTTAAAAATTATACCTACCAAGAAGAAAGTGAAGATCGGGAGGAATGGAAAATAAATACTGGCAGAGCCCAGGAAAGCCTCTTTGAGACAGTACTCGGCTCTATGTTTCTAAATACGGTCTCTCTATCGGAGTACCCCCAGGATCTGCCCGCCAATGTAGAACTTGTCATAGTCCCCGAGGTGAAAGAGTTACAATTCACCATGCCCCGGGAGACCAGAGTTAATATTTTTGAGGTTTGGATCAAATATGACATGAATGCCTATGATTCCCGCGGAAATCAGGTAGCTAGCTGGGTAATCACAGCCTACGGAAAAACCCCTACAGCGTTTTTACAATCTCAGGAAAAAGCACTCACTCAAGCTATCAACATCGCCTTGCGCGACGCCGGAGCAACCCTTTATACAGGTTTTGGGAAAGTACCTGAATTACAGGCATTTCTCTCAGGAAAACTCAGGTCCGCCTCATTGCAAGAATTCAAAGTGAAGTCCATCAAGGCTGAATAGAGGATTATATCGTGTTCAAGCCATTCATTGTTTTAATTCTGATATTCCTCAGCGGCTGCACCACTGTCGTTATTGATGAATACAGACGTAGTGACGGTGAGCTCGCTGCTGGGGACTCCGTGGTAATTTTGGGCCGACGCCATTCCAGTGACTATGAAACTGAACCCAATCTCATCGCCTGTGTAGGCCGGGAATTACATAACCCGGAGATGGGGGTTAATATTATTCCTGAGAAGGAATTTGTCGACATAATGTATCCCTGGTTCGAGCCGCGAACTGCTCCTATGCATGTGCGTTCACTGGATCGCCTGATGGAAAATAGAGAGGTCAGGGAGAAAATGGAGGCCTACGGGGTGAAGTACATTGTGTGGATAGACGGCTCCACTGAAACCACTGCCAGCGCGGGTTCTATAAGCTGTACTATCAGTACCGGTGGAGCCGGTTGTTTTGGCTTCGGGACCTGGGACAAGGAATCCGATTACGAGGCCTCTGTGTGGGATTTCCGCGATCGGGAACTTTCCGGCAAACTCAGTGCGGATGCCAAAGGCACCTCCTATATGCCAGCTATCGTTATTCCGATCCCTCTCATTGCCAGAGTACAAAACAATGCTTGTAAAGGCATGGCGGTACAACTTCAACAATTCCTAATACCCGCAGCAGCAACCAGTTCATAAATAATAAACAAGCAGGGAGGCTGAGGTAATGCAATATTTGGTAAGACTGTGCGTCGCTCTATTGTTCACAGTATGTGCGGCCTGCGCATTCAATCCGGCCACCAACCGCCCGGATCTGGTTTTAATGTCCGAAGACAAGGAGATTTCCATTGGCAAGGAGATGCATGAAAAGCTGATCGAAAGTACTCCAATTTATCGGGACCCCGTGCTTGCCGCCTATGTAGATCACGTAGGGCAAAAGATTGCAGTGGCCAGTGATAGACCCGATATCAAGTACCATTTCACCATCATCGACAGCCAGGATATCAATGCCTTCGCTCTGCCGGGCGGCTATGTCTATATCAATCGCGGCCTACTTACCTACCTCCACTCCGAAGCAGAAATGGCCGCGGTGCTTGCCCATGAAATTGGACATATCACCGCACGCCATGCGGTTCGCCAAAAAACAGCCTCCACCGGCGCGAGTGCCGCATCGGTATTATCTGTGCTCGTCACCGGTAGTCGCGTTGTTGGTGATGCCGCCAATCTGTGGAGCACCGCAGCAGTAAAAGGCTATGGAAGAGAAATGGAATTGGAAGCAGACCGCTTTGGAGCCCAGTATATGTTCAAGGCCGGTTATGATCCAGAAGCCATGATCAGTGTCATCGGCATACTTAAGGATCAGGAAACGTTTGCTCGCCGACGAGCAAGGATTGAAGGTAAAAAACCACAGACCTATCATGGTGTTTTCTCCACCCACCCCCGTAACGACATTCGTCTACAGGAAGTCGTCAAAGCAGCTGGCACCCTACCAGCAGAAAACAAGGACATTAAGGTCGCCTACTATCGTGAAAAAACAGATGGTTTGATTTACGGCGATAATGCCAGGCAATCCAACAAGAACCGCTTTAACCACAAGCGCCTCGGATTCTCCCTCCTATTTCCCGATGGCTGGACAGTGGCCAATGAACGCTCCTCTATCGTCGGCACCGCCCCTGACAATTCAGCCAAAATTACTATTAAGGTTGCGAAACGCGATGGGAACCAGCCCGCCGATATGGCATTACGAGAAGAATATGATTCAAATAAATTTGAACAAAGTGAAAAGCTAGATCAATACCAGCTTGAGGGTTACACCGGCAAAATATCCAGTTCCAAGAAGAAAGGCCTGGACCCAGACCGAGTAGCCATTATCTATTATGGTAGCCGTCAATTTATGCTTGAGGGTAAAATTATTGATACAGAGTCCCAGGAAAAGGACCATCTTGAACATTATGACACGCTATTTTTAACCAGTATCCGTAGCTTTCGCCCCCTGCGTAAAACCGATATTGTAGAAAAAGATATTAGACGCCTTCACTATGTAAAAGCCAATGAAAAAACCACTTTCTCTTCTTTAGCCAAGCATATGGAAATTGGAGAGTATGCAGAGGAGCAGCTTCGCCTTCTAAATGGTTATTATCCACGGGGCGAACCCGAACCCGGTGAGTGGATAAAAATAGTGAAGTAAAAAAAACGACATCCTCAGAAATATATTTTGCACTTATGTAGATATTCTGTATATATTTCTTAGCCCCACAACAAGACTGCCCATTAAGTAAAGTTATATTCAGTAACTTTTAGATTCATGAGTACCAAAAAGGGACCAATGGACTCTATTCTAAAAAACCTTATAAATAATCTATAAAAGCAACCATAAATATAACAATAGGAGACAAACATGAATGGCATGATGATGCAGTCTCAATTGACCCTCACCGGTATTATGCAACATGCACTGAGTAATTCACCTGATAGTGAAATTGTCTCTGTTACTCAGGATAATCCACAGTTTCGTTATACCTATAGAGATGCTTTTAGGCGTTCCGCACAGCTCGCCCAGGCACTGTCTCGGCTCGGCGCCAATCGTGGAGACCGTATCGGCACGCTTGCCTGGAATGATCATCGCCATTTCGAACTCTATTATGCCACTTCGTGCAGTGGGCTGGTTTGTCACACTATCAACCCACGTCTATTTCCAGAACAAATTCACTACATCATCGAACATGCCGAAGACCGCTGGCTATTTGTAGACCCTATGTTTGTCCCATTGATAAACAAAATGGCGGAAAAGTTTACCAACCTTGAGGGTATTATTGTATTGACCGATAGGGCAAATATGCCCGAAAGTCAGCTGTCCAATTATTTCTGCTATGAAGAATTCCTCTGTAGCCACTCTGGCGATTTCCACTGGCCTGAATTGAGTGAGCAAAGTGCGGCGGCACTCTGCTATACCTCTGGTACCACCGGCAATCCCAAGGGGGTGCTCTACTCTCACCGCGCTATGACCCTACATACTTACGGGGTTCTCCTGCCGGATGTTTTTGCCATTCGCCACAATGAAGCCATTTTGCCCGTTGTCCCCATGTTTCACGTCAATGCCTGGTCCATCCCCTATGCGGCACCAGCCGTCGGCGCCAAGCTGGTTTTGCCTGGCCACAAAATGGGCTGTGGCGAAACACTCTGCAAACTTATGCAGCAGGAATCGGTCAACATCGCTGCGGGTGTCCCTACCGTCTGGCTCGCACTGCTCAAATATTTACGCGAAAGTGAAGAAACGATTTCCAGCCTCAATCGTGTAGTCGTCGGCGGCTCCGCCTGTCCATGGCGCATTATGGAAGAGTTCGAGGATAGACATGGTGTCTACACACATCATGCCTGGGGCATGACAGAGATGAGTCCACTCGGCACTTACAATGCACGAGTAGATCCCAGGTTGCCGGCAGCACAAGCCAAGACTCTTCGCCTCAAACAGGGGCGAGCAGGGTTTGGAGTGGAAATGCGTATCGTCGATCCTCTCGGAAGCCCACTACCCCATGACGGTATCGAATTTGGCGCATTACAAGTGCGGGGCCCCTGGGTTTGCGAACGCTATTATAAAGCGCAGGAATCCGCCCTCACTCCCGACGGTTGGTTTGATACCGGCGACGTAGCGACGATTGATCCTTTAGGCTACCTGAGCATTACTGATCGCACCAAAGATGTGATTAAATCCGGAGGTGAATGGATTTCCTCTATTGAGTTGGAAAACTTCGCGATGACCCTGGATGGCGTTGCCGAGGCAGCAGTCATCGGAGTCCCCCATGAAAAATGGGCCGAGCGGCCGCTATTGATTGTGGTGCCCGAAGCGGGAAGTAGGCCCGAGCCCAAGAAGATACTACACGCCTACCAAGGACGCTTTGCAAAGTGGTGGATTCCCGACGACTGCGTCATTTCCCAGGAGCTACCCCATTCGGCTACGGGTAAGATCAGTAAAAAAGACTTACGTGAACAATTTTCTCAACATCTCTGGTCACAAGCAATGTCCGTATAAGGCCCCCTGAGAATCAATCCATAACCGGGCACTGAGCCCGGTTTCTTTTTTAAAAAACCCAACGGCAATTCAAAAATGTCTTATGGTTCACATTCTCTCTCGCTATACTGGCACTGATATATCCCTGTCATATTTTTTTGCTAGAAAGTTTCCCACATTAATTTGGGACGCCGTGCAAATGTTCAAAAAAATCCTATCTACATTATTAATCATTGGCTCTACCGTCGCGAGTATCACCTGTGCCGAAAGTACAGGTAGTGGGTCCAAGCACCCGCTAATCATTGCTCACCGAGGTGCATCCGCTTATTTGCCAGAGCACACACTAGAAGCTAAAGCCATGGCTTATGCCATGCGCCCAGATTATATCGAGCAAGACCTAGTACTTAGCAAAGACAATCACTTGATTGTTATGCACGACATCTACCTCGATAGCACGACCAATGTAGCTGATGTCTTTCCAGGCCGGGCTCGTGAGGATGGCCACTATTACACCATCGATTTCACCCTTGAAGAGCTAAAAAAGCTGCAGGTCAGCGAAGCCTTTACCATAGGAGAAAACGGCCCCCAGGCAAAATATCCAAACCGTTTTCCCCTGTGGAAATCCAGCTTCCAACTTTCCACTTTCGAAGAGGAGTTAGAGCTGATACAGGGCTTAAACAAATCCCTCGGCTACGAGATCGGTATTTACCCCGAAATAAAAAAACCCTACTTTCATCACTGGGAAGGCAGAGATATCGCCGCGGAAGCTTTACAAACACTCAAAGAATATGGCTATACCGATAAACAGCAAAAGGTGTTCTTGCAGTGTTTTGATGCTGAGGAATTACAAAGAATAAAATTTGAGTTAATGCCCGCCCTGGGTCTAGATCTGTCACTCGTTCAACTAATCGCCGCCACCAGCTGGGGAGAAAAACTCGTTGAGGTTGACGGTACTCTTCAAAATTATGATTACGATTGGATGTTAGAGAGGGGTGGCTTACGCAAAATAGCCAACTATGCCGACGGTATCGGACCTTGGTACCCCATGCTGATAGAAATTGAAGATGGTCAACCAAGGGCCAATAATGTGGTACGCCGTGCGCATCGTAGAGACTTGCAGGTTCATCCCTACACATTCCGTGCTGATCCGGCACAGCTACCGGAACAATTCGAGAGCTTTAATCAATTTTTACATTTTGCAGCCTATCAACTGCGTGTAGATGGAATTTTTACCGATCAGCCTGATCAGGCTGTCAATTACCTATCCCGCCCCCGCCCGAGAAAGGCTGAATACTGAATCTGTATCAAAAAAATGGCCGCTTGCGCGGCCATTTTTTTAATCGAACTTAGAAAAATCTGCAGGCCGCTTTTCCATAAATGCGGTTGCCGCCTCTTTAAATTCTTCGGAGGTTAAACGATCCTGGAAATGACGCCCCTCTTCCTGAATAAATTCAAGTCCCTTTTCCTGAGTCGCCCGACGCAGTAACTGCTTGGATAAACGTACTGCGGCCGGTGCCTTGGCTGCCAGCTGGGCGGCCACTTCACGCGCCCGTACAATTGCCTGCTCCGGCTCCACGGCGGCATTGCAAATACCAATATCCACCGCTTCCTGCGCCGAAAACTTTTTGCCCAAAAGCAATAATTCAGAGGCTTTGGCATGACCGGTAATACGGGGCAGCAGGTAGCTGGAGCCGTACTCAGGACAGAGCCCCAAATTGACAAAAGGCATCTGGAACATTGCATCGTGCCCGGCAAACGACAGATCACAATGCAACAACATAGTGGTACCAATACCCACCGCAGGGCCATTCACAGCAGCGACCACTGGCTTTGGAAAGTTGTAGAGGGCACTCATAAACTGAAAAACAGGAGAGCCCTCACCCTCAGCAGAGCCACTGAGGAAATCCGTCAAGTCATTACCACTGGTAAAAATACCCTCGGCACCGGTGATAATAGCTACGCGAATCTCACTATTATTCGCAGCACTATTCAGTAGCTCTGCCATGGCGGTGTACATGACCATGGTCAGGGCATTCTTGCGCTCCGGACGATTGATAGTAATTTCTAGGATACGCTCATTTACCTGAGCCTGAATTTCCGCACACGCGCTTTGCATAATGTTCTCCGGGTTGGATTCATTTGGGACTGAGAGACTGCCGCTGTTGGCCTAAAGCAGAGTTGCGCGTGGACGCAAAACGCCTGTTATAAATACCGGGACACAAATCAAAACATCGCTTGTGACATAAGCTGCGAATAGGTTTGATTACAGCTAATTCACACCAAAGTCCCGCAGGGGCCCGTGAAGGGAAGCAACTTTGAGCCCGTTAGTTTGCACTTCAAACGCTTTTAAACCGGTAAATAGCCGCGAACCACTCATTACAGGCGATTCATATTAACCGCTATCCCCACTTAGACGAGTTCATAAACAACCACATTCGTTGACGGGAATAGCCCGGTGAAGTCCGATCACCGAGCAAAACAGGCGCTATTCAACTTCATCCAATTAAAACTTTGCTGCCGAGTCCCTGCGCAAGGGTTGACACATGCAGTGCACGCCACCACCACCAGGAGTGATCATCGAGATATCCGGGTCAATAACCTCCAAGCCGTGGGCACGACATTTTTCAGCAAGACCTATATTGGCCTTCGGCAGCATCACACGGTCGTTGCCCAGGGCCACTACATTAACCCCCAGCTCTAGAACTTGCGGGAATGGAATATCGATAATTTCTATATTGCGACTCTTAAACCACTGCACCAGTTCCGGCTCTACCGCATCGACACAGATTGCCGCCAGTTTTTCAGCCAGCATCGCAACCATGACATCGATATGCAGGAAGAAGGGATCAAACTGGTAGCCTTTTACCTCCCAGCCCTCCTTTTCCACCCAGCGCTTCATCTGCGCAAAACCTTGGGGACTGGTGCGCTCCCCGGAATAACCGCACAAAATCACGCCCGGCTCCAGCACCATAAAATCGCCACCTTCTAGGGAGCCCGCAGTGATTACATCGTAAATGGGAATATCCAGTTCCGCATATTTCTTTATGATCGGAGCCCACTCCCCCCGACGCCAGGGGCTGTACATCTGAGTCACAATTGGCCCCCAAGGCGTCATCACTGAGGAATCACGTCCATAGATCTGGTAAGGCAGGCTGCTATCCGCTGGGATGAGATGAGTGTTGACCCCCGCTTGACGATAGGCGTCCAGCATTTCCCCGTGCTGTGCCTCAGCCACTTTGTGGTCGAACTGCATTCCCAGGCGCTCTGCACGGCGGGCACTGGCATTCCCCGTGCGCCAGCTAAAATTATCCACAGGACCGATAAGTACATCGCGCAGCACACCGTACTCTGAATCCATCCCCCAGTTTGTAAGCGGAGTTGTACCGCCGTTATCCTTGCGGTACTTCAAAGTAAATTCACTCATCTGATTTATCCAAATCTCTTCTCATATAGGGACTCAGCCATCTCGGCAGAGCGCGCTCAATATTCTTTTTTGCCGGTATCAACCCAGCTCCGCACTATTGAGCATCGAGTGTAATAACACATTACAACCGGCTTCCAGATGGCCCGGCTCGGCCGATTCTGCCTCATTGTGCGAAAGCCCACCTGCACAGGGCACAAAGATCATCGATACCGGGGCAACCCGGGAGACATAAACGGAATCGTGTCCGGCTCCGGAAACCATCTTGCGATGACTGTAGCCCAAACTCTGTACCGCACTATCCACCGCTTCGATGCAACCGCTATCAAAAGCCACCGGTGGTGAGAACCACTCCTCGCGAATATCAACGGCAACACCGCAGGCCTCCTGCACTTGTTTCGCCACCCGGTAAAGAGTGCGGTGTAAGTGTTCCAACCCCTCCGGTGTCGGGTGACGTAAGTCGAGTGCCAATACAACTTTTTCCGGCACCGTATTACGGCTACCCGGCGACGCGCGCAGGTCGCCACAGGTAATTCGAGCATCTTCGGAGTAAGCCCTAACTTCTCCGTAGAGCTTTTCGCACAGCCACGCCATAGCTTGTACCGGGTCGCGCCGATCTTCCATCGGAGTGGGCCCTGCATGGCAGGGGGTACCAAAGAAAATCACATCGTACCAGCGGATTCCCTGAACACCGGTTACGACACCTATCACCTGATCCTGCTTTTCCAGAATGGGCCCCTGCTCGATATGCGCTTCGAAAGCCGCTTTGATTGGTGTTGGCTGAACCGCTTCATCCCCCAAATAGCCGATGCGCTCCAGCTCTTGCCCAATGGTGATCCCAGACTTATCCATACGACTGTGGCCATACTCGAGGCTAAATTCCCCGGCCCAAACGCCTGATCCAACCATGGCCGGAGAGAAGCGAGCGCCCTCCTCATTGGTCCACACCACCACTTCCAGCGGCGCTTTGGTCTGGACCCCATTATCCACAAGGGTGCGCAGCACTTCGAGACCGGCCAATACACCATATACCCCATCGAACTTGCCGCCAGTCGGCTGAGTATCCAGGTGCGATCCGGTAATTATCGCAGGCAGGTTATTGTCGGTACCGGCCCGGCGGGCAAAGATATTACCCATGCGATCCACTCGGATTTCACAGCCAATTTCCCGGCACCAGCGCACGAATAGATCGCGCCCTTTGCGATCCTCATCGGTTAGTGCCTGCCGATTACAGCCGCCGGCAGGGGTTGCGCCTATTTCAGCCATTTCCATCAGGCTTCGCCAGAGACGTGCGCCGTCGATACGCAATTGTTGAGGGGGATTTTCCATTCAATAAACTCCGGACCTAATATTCAGGATCATACTAATCACTTTGCCAAAAGATATGTTTTGATCCTGGCAGATTAAAGAGAGCATTATTTCGCCACTGATCAAAACTCGACCAATAAATCGCTTAAATGACGCTCACCTATCGCTCATACCTGAAAATAGACGAACTTCTGGAGTGCCAGAACCCACTATCCAATGGCCCTGAGCACGATGAACTTTTGTTTATTGTGATACACCAGAGCTACGAGCTGTGGTTCAAGCAGATGTTACATGAACTGGACTTCTGGTGTGGCTGTACAATACCGGCGGTCACAACCGCGCCCTGCACACCCTAAAGCGGATGAATACGATCTATCGTTCCCTGATCCAATAAGTGGATATCCTTGAACCCCTGACGCTACTCGCGTTTCTCTACCAAGCCAAAGATCCAAAAAACTGAAACACTATAACCGCGCTCATGCCTTTGCCGGCGTTTTTCTAAGCGCCTGGAAGCTCCGAACTTAGGGGACACATTCCTGAAGCTTCTGCCTGAAGAGCGGCACCAGGTAACCCAGAGTGCACTGGACAGGGATTTTAGCCAAATTGCCAAACCCTTTCCCGAGGCTCAGAAAATACAGGTCGATATCGACTCCGCTTTGCCGCAGTGGCGCTATCGCGCATGTAAAGATGGTAAAGGCAGTAAAGGGGGTACAAGGGGATCAAGTGGTTTGGGCTACCTGCAGAGCAGCCCGTACAAAGCGGTTTTTGCGGACCTTTGGGCAATCGTGCCGAACTCTGACAAACCCAAGGAAGGTGCGGTCTGAGGCAATAAATATACAGCGGCTGCAACACAGCCATAGGTCATACAGACATAAAAAAAGCCAGCAATTTGCTGGCTCTTCTCTCTGCAGTGGCGGGCTTACTTCTCGAAAGGTACCAGGGATACCTGAATAGCCGGGCTCACTTCCTTCGCAGCATCTGCGATCTGCACATAGGTGTCCGCACTGGACTTGTTGTGTGCACGTACAATCACCATAGCCTGAGGGTTCTCGGCGTACAGCTGGGCGATACGAGCGCGAACAGCACGGCTGTCAATACGACTGCCAGCCAGGCTGATATCATCGTTAGCGTTTACCACCAACAGGATGTTCTGTTTGTCAGTATCGGGCGGGGTGTCCTGAGTCTGATTCGGATCAGGTACATTTACGTCCAACGCTTTCTCTTTAACAAAGGACGCCGTTACGATAAAGAAGATCAACATGATAAACACTACGTCCAGCATGGGCGTGAGGTCGATATCCGCCTTTTCCTCTTCTACGGCCTTTCCGCGTCGTCTACTCATAAAACACCGTGCAGTTATCAAATACCAAGGGTGCCGGTTTAACCGGTCTCATCTGGTGGGCAAGATTGCCGCGAATCGACAGGCATTGCAAGCACAACCTATAATCAGGGGGAATAGCCCTTTAAAATCAACAAGTTACAAAGTTATCCTCAGGCAACCAGATCATTTTTTAACCGAAATGTCCGACTAGCGCTGCTCCAAGTAATTCTGATAATCCGGCACTTCCCGGTCAAATGTCCGCTCCATTAGGGACGACTGAATCATCATATCGGCACTGCTCGAATTACAGGCAACAGGGATATTCCAAACCGCCGCAATACGCAGCAACGCTTTCACATCCGGGTCATGGGGCATGGGTTCAAAGGGGTCCCAAAAGAAGACCAACAGGTCCACCCGTCCCTCAGCAATACGCGCTCCCAATTGCTGGTCTCCCCCTAAAGGACCGCTCAGTAATTTCTCTACCTTTAAGCCAGTAGTCTCTTCTATCTTGCCGCCCGTCGTGCCTGTGGCCAGCAAGCTGTGTTTTTCCAGCAACGAACGGTGCCTAAGGCACCACTGGATCATGGCTTTCTTGCGATTATCGTGGGCTACCAGAGCGACACGTTTACTCGCGGGCAGCGCCTTAAAAATATATTCCATGCAAACCTCAGTACGACGTTACGCCCTTGATCTTACGCCTTTATAGTATCCCAACCTCATAAAACTTGTTCTTGATGCCCCCAGCAAGTCCGCGCGAATAGCACCAAGAAACCTCAGAATAAATCGGAAATTCGTCTGCAGCCCTCAATAACTGCTTTCGAAGTCCTCTCTATTAGGGATTTATACTGAGAGACCTAAATTGCTGCCCACAGAAATGTATTCGCCCCGGTATAATGTAAAAAATCTCGTACCTAAATAAGGAGTGAATATGAGTGTAGGGGCCTGGGAGCCACAGGTGGGTGGCCAGCAAGAAGAAAACCATCGGGAGTTCGACCGGGATCAACTGCAGAGGCTTATTAGTGCCGCTCTATCTGATAACGCCCTGAGCGGCGCACTGGAAGAGGAAGACTTAAACTCTTCTCAGCTTATCCGCCTGCCAGCACAACAGTGGCTAGAGGAAAGCCAGCATTGGAACAACGAGCAGCTGTGGCAATTAATACGCTTCTTTACCATTGCGGAAATGGAATTGCCCGGTTGGGACGCCGGAGCTGAGTCTGCAGTCATTCCCTTGGCCAAAGTACTTCGCAAACGCAAAGCCCCTCTGCAACGCGAACAACTCCTCTGGCTGCGCCAACATTCCAATAATCGCTATCTACCTTACGGGCCACTATAGCCGGCCGAAACAACAAGACTCGGTGATGGAGTCCTAAAACACTCTATCACCAAAGTCTTCATGTATTGCCATCAGATCCTGTAAACGGTACACCGTATTCCCCAAACCTCGATAACTCCGCAGCCTCAATTACCGGTTTCAGCCTGCTCCTCCCCTATCGATAGTGAATCGCCAGCCAACGTTAATCCTTTCCCATAGACCTCCTCGGGAATCATTCGCTGCAATCGTCAAGTTACATATTGGATACCGATCCATGACTATCACATGCTGCAAACCATAAAGGACCAACCGTTCTAAAATAGAAATTTGTCACTAGATAGCAAAAGGCACTTATTCAGAACGGCTAGGCTTAAATCAAGTTGCGCAAACCAAAGCTATTCTCCCCCTAAATACTCAGCGAATACCCACTAACTTTTTCCAATCCACTTAAAAGCTTAAACGGCCTCTAAATAATTCCGTGGTGCCTCTGGCTTTCAGAGATACCCAAATCTGTAAAGGCTGTCACAAAATGTGTTTCGCTGGCCTCTAGGCAACATAAAGTCATCCAAAATCGGCTGCAACCGGAAAATAGCCCTATAGATAAAATGGCTATGTCTGCAATCAAGCCTCTTACGCTCCCAGTTGAGGGATCGACGAATACAATGGGAAGCTTTATCGAACACCGAGAGGCTACAACACCCGCATAGAAAATGCGGGGGAGCTGGAGTTATTGGAGGCTCTTTAACTACAAAGCGAATCGAGCAAGCCTGTTTTTGCCCAGCCTCCGCCTAAAAAAACAGAAATACGGCATTACAACTTGAAAGCCTAGTTAACGACACCCTCATTCGTGGGGCCACAGACAACCGTCGATTACTGTCCGTTAAGTTTTGTTAACCCGATTTCCCCCATCTAAGCAAGGGACACCGGTCAATATTCCGCTAAAGTCACAGCCACAAATACACACCACTCGTTAATCGCTCACGTAAAAAAGCACCCGTCAATAATCCATAGAAAATCACTCAACTATTCACTTGTATTTTCACATACCGGTTAACTCTCTCCGAGATAAAAAACACACTTTTACTGTTCGACACTCGCGACTCCATCTTGGAAAGCTCTCCATTTGGGCCTTTAAATTGGAAATATATAAAAAAAAACCATTTTTTTTACATTAAATAGCAAAAATCCCCATAAAACACTTGCATTTAGGTATGCAAATAAGCTGCAATTAGCGCCGCTCACTTGGGGGGACTCACTATCAATTGTTTTCTGCCGAAAACAGGCGTCTTCGGCGGTGCATTTCACCGTGAAGATGGCTGAGAATAATTGATAGGAATGCCCCCATTTAACAAAACAATACTTTTTCAGGGATATTTAAATGGCTACAAAAAAAGCACCTGCAGTCGCCACTAGCGATGTTGCACAAATGGAAGCGGAGCTGCGCTCCCTTACCGCCAAACTGGAAACTGCCCGTCTCAAGCAAGAGAAGGACACAGCCGCTAAAGCAGAAAAGTTGGCAAATAGTGCCAAGAAAGCTGCAGCGAAAGCGAAAGCAACTCAAGATAAAGTTGCTACCGTACGCGCTAAGAAGAAAACCCCCGCACAGCAAAGCCAGCTGAAAAAAGCTCGCGAAGCTGCCGCAGAGGCCAAAACAGCCGCTGCTGAGGCCAAGACTGCCGCTGCAGAAGCTAAAGATGAGCTGGCAACCCTTAAAGCGGCCAACAAGCTTGCCGCTAAAGTCGCCAAGATTGTCGCCAAAGAAGAAGCGGCAATTGCCAAGAAGCTAGCCGCCGACGAGAAGAAAAAAGCTGCAGCTGAAGCCAAAAAAGCTGGCGCTACTGCCAAAAAGAAAAAAGCTACTACCGCAAAGAAAAAGCCTGGCCGCCCAGCCAAGGCTGCTAGTGCCGCGAAAAAGCCCGGCCGTCCGCCCAAAGCTGCTACCGCTGCCTCTGAAGAATCCAAAAAGAAGCCTGGCCGCCCCGCTAAAAGCGAAGAAGCCAAGAAAAAGCCTGGTCGTCCCAAGAAAACTGAAAGCGCAGCCGCAGCAACTGAAGCTGCTCCTGTAAAGCGCGGCCGCGGCCGTCCGCCTAAGGCAGAAATCTCGAAAAAGAAGCCCGGTCGCCCGGCTAAAAGCGAAGAAGCAAAGAAAAAGCCTGGGCGCCCCAAAAAAGCTGAGGCCGCAGCCCCAGCAACAACTGATGCTGCTCCTGTAAAGCGCGGTCGCGGTCGTCCGCCCAAGGCTAAGTAACACAGCCTATTAGCTGGAGCCCCTGCTTCAGCTAACTAGACCCCGGCAAGTCCGGGGTCTTAGCCCTCTCACTCTCCACGCCCCCTGCAAGCCAGCTCCCTTGTACCCGGTGGTCCTCCCCCAGGAACAACACACAATCTGCCCATGTGGGCATATCAAGCATCAGATTTCGCGTTATCCGCTCGTAGTGTTCAATAAAGCGATCCAACTCAACATCTTGCATACCCGCCCCAGTCCGCTCACGTAATTTTTTCTCTTGTAGTTTACGCCACGTAAAAATAGCCTCCATACCCGGCGCGCGCAGCATCACCATAGTATCTACCCAGTTAAACAACTCACGATAGGGTCCCTCCAGCTGCCGGTTGATAAACTCTCTCCAAACCCCAGAAGCATCTTCCGATCCCTCCAATGAATTAATAGGCTGTAAAGGGGTTGCCGATGGCCTTGCCCCAAGGCACCAACCTTCAAGCAGGACAATATCTACCCTTCCTTTATGCACTGGCCATAAATCCTTGGGCACCCTTTCATCCTTCGATTTATCAAAACGTGGTAGGGGTATCCGGGATTGCTCATTGGATTTACAAAGCGCAGCTAAAGTCTCCATGCCCAATGGCACATCGTGAGTACCCGGTACTCCGCGAGTGCGCAAAAGCGGGTGAATTTCGTGCGAGAGTTGACGTCGCTGGGACTGAGTCAGGTAGATATCGTCCAGGGAAAAGGTGCAACAGTTGAACCCCAGTTGTACAAGAGCTTGGCCAATAAACTCGGCCAACGTGGATTTACCCGTGCCCTGGCCACCACTAATTCCTACAACCAAAGTGTTGTTCGTTTGATGACTCTCAGCCAGCCATATTGCCAAAGGTAGGTAATAGGCCTCTATATCCCGATAAAATTCTGCCGGCAACCGGTGCTGCTGAATAAAGTCCTCAATCATCGAGCGCAGCCGTCCTTCGGCGAGTCTACGGCTGCGACCGGTAATTTCTCCCGGCCAGTGATTCATCCCCATAATTTCCGTCCAGACAAAGAAACGGGGGCTATAGCCCCCGAAAGTTGTGATCACAAAACCTATTCACCCAAGCAAAATTTACTGCATTTGGGAAGTTGCCATATTCCTCCAGGAAAATTTCTCCCGCAAATGCCCCGGCAAAACTAAAAGCACCGGGGTCACCAATAGTGTGAGCAGCGTGGAAAAGGACAAGCCATATACAATCGCGCTAGCTAGCTTGACCCAGAATGAAGCGATTACACCGTCGACCACAATATTTCGCCCCACCATATCCACACTCACCCCGAGAGCAAGTGGCAACAAACCCAGAATGGTGGTCGCGGTGGTGAGAAATACCGGACGCAACCGTTGGGTGGATGCCTTGAGTGCCGCCTGTGCCGTAGTAAGTTCCGGCTCACTCTTGCGCACAAAGTTGTAGGTATCAATCAATACAATATTGTTGTTAACCACAATGCCCGCGAGCGCAACGATCCCTACCCCGGTCATAATGACACTGAACGTACTTTGGCTGAGCAACAGACCCAGAATCACACCAATCGTCGACATAATTACTGAAGACAGGATCAACAATGATTGATAAAAGCTGTTGAACTGAGTCACCAGCAGGATAAACATCAGAAATAGAGCAAGCAGAAAAGCAACGCCTAAAAACTGAAAGGACTCACTCTGTTCTTCATCGGCGCCACGAAAAAGTAGCTCCACACTCGGATTTACCGGATTTTTCTCGAGCCAAGCCCGTATTTCTTTCACCTTATCATCCGGCAGTATTCCCTCCTGAGCATCGGCTTTAATCTGCATGCGGGTAATACCATCAATCCGTTCAATCTTGTCCACTTTAGGCATAGCCGCCTTGTGTACAAAACTGCTGATGGGTACGGTGCCGCGAGGAGTATTTACCTTGAGTTGATCCAGCGCAGCGATACCTCTAGCACTTTGTGGATAACGAATACGGATATCCACCTCCTCATCGGTATCATCGGGACGATATTCCGCTACACGCACACCATTGGTGACCAGCTGCACCGCACGCCCGACTTCGGTAAGGTCTGCCCCATAAAGTGCCGCCTTGGCGCGATCCACCCGCACTTCCCATTGAATACCCGGTAGTGGAGCGGTATTGACAATATCCCGCAAACCATTGAAATCATCTTCCATGGCCCGGTGCAAACGCCAAGTTTCCGCCAATAGTTGCTCGTAATCCTGTCCGCGCAATTCCAACACAATATCCTTACCCACCGGCGGCCCACCCTCCATAACATTGGCTGTCACCTTGATGCCGGCAAAATCGGCTGTGCGCGAGCGAATATCCGCAAAGACTTCACGGCTGCGTCGCTCGCGCTCTTCAGCGGGTAATAATTCCACCAACATATTGGCAATCTGATCTGGCGCGCGATCAGAGTTCCCGGAAATACCACCGGAACCAATGGTCGTGTGGGCAATTCTTACTTCGGGAATACTGAGAACGGCTTTTTCCACCTGAGCCACAAGGACCTTCTTTTCCGCCATGGACAAATTGCCCTGGGCCCGTATCTCCACATTGCCGTATTGCTCTTCGGTTTCTGTAAAAAATTCAACCCCGGCCCCATAGCGACCAAACGCAATAAAAATGGCAACCAGTAGGAAAATGGTGGTGGCAAACGCCATGGCTGGACGCCGGAGAACAAATGCCAGTAGGCGGGCATAGTAGCCAGTAATTCCCGGCAATTTCGTGGGCTGCCCCTCCTCTAACTGTTTTAGGTAACTGCGTGTTGAGGAGGTCAGGTTACTCTTACCGAAAAGAGAGCCCAACACCGGGGCAAAAAAGAGCGCGTATAAAAGCGATCCCGCCAATACCGCAAATACGGTAACCGGCAGATAACGCATAAACTCTCCAACGACCCCCGGCCAGAGCATGATCGGCAGAAAAGCGGCGAGCGTGGTCGCCGTAGAGGCCACCACCGGCCAAAACATCCGGCTGACAGAAGCGATGTACGCGTTGCGGGCGGACATGCCCTCCGCCATCTTGCGATCGGCAAATTCGGTGATCACGATGGAGCCATCGATCAACATGCCGAGTGCCAGCAACATGCCGAACATCACCATAAAATTGAAAGAGTAACCAAGATACCAGGTGACTATAGAGCCAAATAACAGTGAGAACGGCACCCCCAGCCCCACCAAGATACCGGAGCGGAAACCCAGTGCCGCCACCACAATAATCATGACCAGCAGCATCGCGGTGAGAATATTGCCCTGCATCTCACTGACCATATCCCGCGCAAAATTGGATTGGTCGAAGACAAATTCCACATCCACACCGCGAGGCAGCGCGCCCATCTCTGCCAGCACTACCGCTCTAACCCGGTCGGCCACATTGACAGAGCTGGCGTCGTTGCGCTTTTCAACATTAATCGCCAGGCCGGGGCGACCGTTGATACTGGTATAACTCACCGCATCCTTAAAGGTGCGTCGAATATCGGTGACATCGCCCAGGGTCACCACTCCATCTGTGGAATTTTTCAGGGGGATCTCATAGACATCTTGTGCGCTCTCGATCAGGCCCGGAACCTTGACGGAAAAACGCCCCCGATTCGTATCCAACTCACCTGCAGGAATTAACAGGTTATTACCCAGTACTGCATTGATCAGTTCGGCACTGGTGACCTGATAGTGTTCCAGGCGCACGGGATCAATAATTGCTTCAACCACCTCCTCGCGATTGCCGTGTAAATCCGCACTTAGCACATCACTGATATTTTCAATTTTGCGCTTTAGCTGTTGGGCACTGCTGAGTAATACCCGCTCGCTGACTTTTTCTCCCGAAAGAGTAACCACAATCGTGGGAAAAGGTTGGGCCGATGCCTCTTCAACCACTGGCTCCTCCGCATCTCGCGGCAATTGTGCGCGGGCACGCTCCACGGCGTTGCGAATATCATCTACCGCATCATCCACATCAATCGCAGAGTCAAATTCCACCACAATATAAGCCAGGGACTCGCGGGCTACCGCAATCACCTCGACAACGCCCTCCACTGCGCGGATTTCCTGCTCCAGGGGACGGACCAGCAAACGTACTCCATCCTCGGGGGAAATCCCCTCATGGGTCACCTGGACCATAACAAATGGTGGATTTACTTCAGGACTGGACTCAATCGTCATAGCGCCACGAGCAACAAGCCCCACCAAGACAATCAGTAACATCAGGCAAATAGCGCTGCGATTGCGCTCAATCGCACTCTCCAATAATTTCATCGCTATTTGCCCTCTTGTGGGGATTGCTCCTGGGAAGCGGGCATTAATACCGGCTCGGGGGCGACATCGAAAGGCAGGGACGGCTCCTCACCTTTTGGCTCGGGGGAGTACATATCGACACGAACAATATCTCCCTGGCTCACATATTCCTGACCGACGGTAATCAATGTGACCGGGTCCGGAAGACCACTCACCCAAACACCCTCCTCACCATCACCTACCAGAGTGACATTGATAAAATGGACCTGATTATTCTCGTCGAGGGTACGCACACCCAGAGTCCCACGATCATCCAGCGTCAGCAGAGAAGAATTTATGTAGTGTGCCAGCACTTCCCCCGTGGGTAGGGCCAAGCGGCCACTCAACCCCCCGCGCAGTAGAATACCGGGATTGTTCACCGCCACTTCAACCCGGTAGGCCCGGGTAATCTCTTGGGCCTGCTGGCTGATATAGCGCAGTTTGCCCTGCACAGGAATACCCCGCTGTAACTGCGCACTGGCGGGACCTGCGGGAATCAAGTTGCCCACCTGGTTTTCCGAAACCTCGCCAACCACCAGTAACGGGTCCAAGTCCAGCAGGGTCGCGCACTCTTCTCCCCGCCGGATAAAGTCACCCAGCTCCACGGCACGCTGATTTACGACGCCATCGAAAGGTGCGCGGATTTTCAGGTTATCCACCATCACCTTCGCCTGGGTAAAATCCGCCCTCGCCTGAGCCAGAGCCACCCCCTGTTGGGCCATGGCTGTATCCGACTGTAGCCCTTTTTTCTTCAGGCGCTCGGCGCCGGTATAGTCCAGCTTCGCTTTATGCAGTGCCGCTTTGGCGAGGGCCAGTTTTTCCAGGCGGTCCTCTGCCTCAATTTCACAAATCACCGCCCCCTTTTGCACCAAGCTGCCCTCAGGAACTGGAAGCCGGGAAATAACACCGTCCAATTCCGCTCTCAGGCGCACACTGCGATTTGCTTCGGTATGGCCATTGACCAACACCCGCGTTGCATAGGACTGTGCCTCGATGCGCCGGGCCTGAACCCGCATCGCAACCTCCGAAACAGGTCCCTCTTTTTCGTCGCTGACGGCACTGTTGCTCTTTTCCTCCTCTGGCAGCACTACCCCACTGAATAGCCAGACAATGGCCAGCAGGGTGACGAGCAGAGCGATTCGATAATTTCGGTTAGACCAGATAGATACCAGTGCGCGCATAAATAGAAACCTGTGAGGCACAAATAAAGCTGCCGGCAAAAGCGCTGGGCGGCGATTTGAGTAGACCAAATTTTACACAGCCCCGTCTTATTCCTGAATTGAATTCTTATGGAAATAGATCAGCCGACAAACTTAGGAGGCCAGTAACCACTGAGAGGCCGAGTCCATTCAGTATAAGAAGGAGCACCCCTTATGGGGCAACGCTACGAAAATTTGCGAAGATAAAGGGCGGAGGGTAGCCAGACCCAGTCTGAGGCTCTGGCTCAGCGGTGTTTCTGGACATTAAGAGAGCATGGATTCCAGAAAACCTAGCATATCCGACTCATCATCGATCAATTCACCGGAACCAAATTCCGCATTCCAATCGAGAAGAATGCGCGCCAAGGCCCGAGCCTGAGCGGCCAGCGCTGTCAATTCCTGCCGGCAATTCTTCGGCCCCGTGTACAACTTTAACTTGCGATGGCTATCCGCAAGCTGGTGGGCGGGATACTTGGAGCGGTACACCTCCAGCTTCCAGCGCAACGAATGCACCATATTGCGATAAAACGTTAATTTTGCGGGAAGCTGCAACAGGGAGAAGTCCTCCAAGTCACCAAACAGGGTGCAATCGAGCCCCAACACCTGGGTTTCACGGCTATTGTGGGCGGCAAAGACATTGGCACTACGGGGCTCCGCCAACAACATCGAAAGATCACCAAATAATTCTCCCGGCCGGATAACCGCCAGGGTGCGCTCGCCGGAGCTTCCATCCCCTTGACTGGCGGCCTCGACCTGTACCTGCAATTCACCGCGCAACAGGAAAAAAACCCACTGATCGACGTCCCCGGCGCGCAACAGTTGCTCCCCCGGCTCCAGGCTCAGGAGTCGGGAGCGCTTTAGCAGCACATCGTATTGCCATTCACTTGTTGCACGAATGTCACGAAAAAGATGAATGACATTTAGCAGTCTATCCACGGCTTCCCGTGGATAGTCAATAAGGGGTTTAATTTCCATACATACCGCAAAATTAGTGAAAACCATTCCATTTTTCGCTAAGTGCCGCAAATGCCACTCAACGATGCGCGATTCTAAACGATATCGGTCTGCCCCACCCAACAATGGGTATGACAATCGTTTCCCGCCGTAGGCTCTCAATGCCCTGAGTGGGGACATTCTAACCGCTCCAGGCTTGAACTCCATTGCAGTTGCAGTAGAGTTAGGCGAAGTGTTGAGCACAGTGTGCTCGCTCACACTTTAAATGCGCACTCTTTCATCTGACGTGTGTGCACTGGGGAGGGGCCCCTCAATCTTAATTACCGGAGCCTGTGTGTCCGGACATTCAGACACCATAGAACAATGAAATCGATAAAAATTGTCTTCTCACTTTGGGTGTTTTCATTTGCTGTAACTGTATCAGCGGCACCACTCTTAAATGGCCTTGCGCTCGAACAACAGTTCAATAAAGAGCTCTATATCGCCGCTATCTACTCGGAAAACCTCTCGAATGACTCCGCCGGGCTACTCAACAGTGACATTCCGCGCCGCCTAGAAGTGCGAGTATTGGCCAATAGCCTGCCCGCACGCCGTTTCCGTAACCAGTGGATGGAAAGTATTGCGATAAACAACAGCGGCAATACCTTGAGCAGCCAGGCGGAGACTATGGTGACTTTCGCCAACCTGTTTAAAGGCCGCTTGCACCGGGGGGATCAGTTAGCCATCGACTTCGCCGCAGACACCGGGATCACCACGGTTTCTCTCAACGGAATCACCCTGGGAGAAATTGCCGACCCAGCTTTCTTCAACACCCTAATGCGCGCCTGGATTGGCCCCGTACCTCCCTCAACAGATTTTCGCGACGGCCTCCTCGCCGCCGGTGATATCCCCGCTGCTCTGCGCACCAGTTTCGAAGCCCTAGAACCCACCAGTGAGCGCATCGCCGAACTGCAGTTAAAACAAATTGGCCAAGAAGAGGCCCTCGCCGCAGCACAGACGCCCGAGAAAGACGAAGAATTGTCCAAACCGAACCTGGTTGATGTCGATCTCGCCCCGCCCACAATGACCTTGAGCCCGGCGGTTCCCGCTGCTTCTGAAGCCTTGGAAATCGTTGCGGAAAGTACACAGCAGGCTGCCCAGGCGGCCAGCGCCAATTCACTGGCGGAGGGAGAGCCCCTCGAACAACAGGGCAACAGTAACAGCGAGCCGACGCAATTGGCCGCAATCAGTCCCGAGAATGCAGCGGCCGCAGAAATCGATGAGGAGTTCGAAGAGGAAGAAGAGGCGCCTCTAACAGCTGGTATGATTCTCGCCCGCCAAATTTACGCCTCCACTCTACTGCGCCATACCTACAACCATATTCGCTACCCCAAGCGCGCCCAGGAACGCGGCCAGGAAGGCAGTGTACGCCTGAATGTGGTCATCAACTCCCGCGGCGAAGTGCAGGAAATCCTCGCGGTGCAAGAATCCCGTTTCGGCACCCTTAATCGTGAGGCCCAAGCAGCAGTAAAAAGGGCGGCCCCCTACCCGGTCGTGCCCTCGCAATTGGGTGAGGAGACGTTCAGTTTCTCCCTGCCAATTACCTTTAACCTACCGGATTGAGCCGCACTCTTGCCAAAGCCCCACTGTGTGGGGCTTTTTATTACCCTGGCCGATGAACCCGACACACAATACTCGCGTCGACACCCCCACTGACCAAGTGTTTCACAGACTCGCAACCGCCATTGGCCGTAGCTCATCCACGGCTAAACGCAGTGGCCTTGCCTAACCTCACGGTCACCTTTTACCATGTAGGTTTGATTCAATTGAACAAAATTTAGCCAGAAGAGCCGAAATGAAAAAGCTAGTATTACCTATCGCTATTGCAGGCATCCTCGCCGGCACCCAGCTTTCCCTGACCGCACACGCCCACGATCACAGCGGCTCCGGCCATCACAAGGCCGCAACCGAACAGGAACAGCTCACCTCTGGTATCGACCTTAGCGCCATGGATACCAGTGTGCGCCCACAGGATGACTTCTTTGCTTATGTTAACGGCACCTGGCTTGAGAACACCGAAATTCCCGCCGACAAATCCCGCTGGGGTGGTTTCTCAATCCTGAGAGACAAGAGTACGGAGCAGGTTAAAGCACTGATTGTGGAGGCCGGCAAAGGCGCCAGCAGCGCCGATGCCAAGCAGATTGGCGACCTCTATAACAGCTTTATGAATGAAAAGTTGGTTGAGAAAAAAGGTATCACCGCTGTCTCCGCCGAGCTCACCAAAGTCGATGCGATTAAGACCCGCAAAGATCTGACCGATTTCTTCGCCTACGCCGATATCGCCGGTTACAACGTCCCCTTCGGCGGCACTATTTATCAGGACCTCAAACAGGTCGAAAACTACATCACTTTCCTGTGGCAGGCCGGTCTGGGCCTGCCGGATCGCGACTACTACTTCGAGGATACCGAGAAGAGTGAAGGGCTGCGCAAAGCCTATAAAGAGTACTTGGTACAACTGCAGGAGCTGGCCGACCTCGATCAGGCCGAGGAATTCTCCGACAAGGTTTTCAAGCTGGAGAAAAGCCTGGCCGAACACCACCGCACCCGCCTGGATAACCGCGATCCCGACAAGTACTACAACAAGAAATCCGCTGCCGAGCTGAAAAAGCTGATGCCCGCCGTGGACTGGGACAGCTACCTGAAAACAGCCCAACTGGCCAAGGCCGATAGCTTTATTGTGGGCCAGCCGGAGTACCTGGAAGCCGCCAACCAAATCATTGTCGATAACGACATGGCCACTTGGAAGCGCTACCTGAAGATCAAGGTACTCTCTGCCATGGCACCTTACATGCACAGTGAGATCGCCCAGGCGCACTTCGATTTTTACAGCACCAAGCTGCACGGCGTAGAGCAGATGGAGCCCCGCTGGAAGCGCGGTGTACAATTTGTTAATGGCGCCGTAGGTGAGCTTGTAGGCAAGCGCTACGTAGAAAAATATTTTCCACCGGAAGCCAAGGCCCGTATGACCGTATTGGTGGACAATCTCAAAGCCGCCTATCGCAAATCCATCGAATCCCTGGAATGGATGAGTGATGACACCCGCAAACAGGCGCTGCTTAAGCTGGAAAACTTCAACACCAAAATTGGCTACCCGGACAAATGGCGCGACTACTCCGCCCTTGAGGTGGAAGCCGACAATTTAGTGGCTAATGTGCTCGCCGCCAACCTATTTGAAGCGAGCTACGAACGCAACAAGCTGGGCAAACCCATCGACCGCGACGAGTGGGGCATGAGCCCCCAGACCGTGAATGCCTACTACAGCCCGGCGAGGAACGAGATCGTTTTCCCCGCCGCCATTCTGCAGCCGCCCTTCTTTAATATGAAGGCGGATGATGCGGTGAACTACGGCGGTATCGGCGGTGTTATTGGTCATGAAATTGGCCACGGCTTCGATGATAAAGGCAGCAAGTTCGACGGCAGAGGCTATCTGAATAATTGGTGGACCGATTCCGACCGCAGCAACTTTGAAAACCTAACCGGCAGACTGGTTTCCCAATACGACGCCTATGAGCCTCTGGATGGTGAGCACATCAACGGCAAGCTGACCCTGGGTGAGAATATCGGCGACCTGTCCGGCCTGGGCATTGCTTATAAAGCCTACAAAATGTCCCTGAACGGCAAAGAAGCCCCGGTCATCGACGGCTTCAGCGGCGATCAGCGCGTATTTATGGGCTGGGCGCAGGTATGGCGCAGTAAGATCCGCGATGAAGCTCTGAGCGGCCGTATGAAAGTGGATACCCACTCTCCCGCGGAATACCGGGTAAAGGGCGTTCTGCCCAATATCGAAGCCTTCTACGACGCTTTTGATGTAAAAGAGGGCGACGGTATGTATTTGCCTGAAGAGGAGCGGGTGAAAATCTGGTAAGAGGCTATAAAAAATCCGGCTATTTGTTGCCGGGTTAATCGCACCACCCACCACCGGCCGTTTCTGCGGCCGGTGGTGCCCTGTCGGAACTTCCCCGCGCAACCTTGCTGTTCTCTTCTTTATCACTACTTCGACTATTTTTGCCTAGCCGTACCACTTATTTCGTTGTCACTACAAGCTGGACAACACAGTGCGCCAATGGCTTAAGATTGACCGCGTGCTTTTAAAAGAGATAACGCCAATGGCCCATCGCACCCAATTCCAGCTGCTCACCAGCCGCCGCTTTCTGCCGTTTTTTATTACCCAGTTTCTGGGCGCTTTCAACGATAACGTGTATAAAAATGCACTGATCGTCATGATCGCCTTTCGCCTGGTGGAGAGCGAAGCCAACGCGCTGATCAATCTCGCCGCCGGCCTGTTTATCCTGCCCTTTTTCTTATTTTCCGCCTCTGCCGGCCAGCTGGCGGACAAATTCGACAAAAGCCGCTTAATTAGACTCATCAAATTCGGCGAGATCCTTATTGGCGCCCTGGGCGTCGGCGCCCTCTACAGTGGCAGCCATATCTTTTGCCTCGCTGTGCTTTTCCTACTCGGCATACAGTCGGCATTCTTTGGCCCGGTGAAGTACGCCATCCTTCCCCAGGCCCTGAAACGCTCCGAGCTGGTTGGCGGCAACGCCCTGGTGGAAATGGGTACTTTTGTGGGTATCCTGGCCGGCACTATCGTCGGCGGTTTGCTTGCAGGATTCACCGGACAGGGAGAACACGGTCTCTTCTATCTTGGCTTGATTATTATGGGGGCCGCCACTTTTGGTTATCTGTCGAGCCGCTGGATTCCACAGAGTCCTGCGCCAACACCAAACCTGCGAATAAACCCCAACCCCATCACGCAAACCAGCAAGATTCTCAGTACCACCGCCAAAACCCCATCCATTTTTTACGCGATTATTGGCATCTCCTGGTTCTGGTTACTGGGCGCGGCCTACCTGACACAGATTCCCAGTTTCACCAAAAATGTACTGGGAGGAGATGAATCCCTCGTCACTCTGTTGCTGAGCGCCTTTACTATTGGCATTGCCCTGGGCTCCATGCTGTGTGAGCGTCTGTCCGACGGCCATATCGAACTGGGCTTGGTTCCACTGGGCGCCGCCGGGCTCACCCTTGCCGGTATCGCTCTGTCCATCGCCGGAGGCAGCTTTACGGAATTGCAGCATCCCACCCTGACAGCGTTCTTCAGCAGTGACGGCGCCATCGCAATTCTCAGCTGTATCGTCCTGTTAGGTATTTTTGGCGGCCTCTATATTGTGCCCTTATACGCAATGATGCAGGACCGCTCGCCTCGTGAGATTCGCGCACAGATTATCTCGGTCAACAATATCCTCAATGCCCTGTTTATGGTGGTCTCGGCGCTACTCGGTATTCTCTTCCTGAATATTCTGGATGCGACAATCCCGCAGTTTTTCCTAATCATCGCCTTGATGAATGCCGCCGTAGCCATCTTTGTCTTCACCAAAGTACCCGAATTTGCTATGCGCCTTCTTATCTGGATGCTCTCCCACACAATGTATCGGGTGAAACATCAGGGGCTGGAGCGGATTCCTGCAGAGGGCCCGGCATTGATTGTGTGCAACCATGTGAGTTATGTGGATGCCCTGCTTCTGGCCGGTGCCGTACGCCGACCAATTCGCTTTATCATGTACAAGCCGATTTATGAAATCCCGGTGCTGCACTTTATTTTCCGCACTGGGCGCGCTATCCCCATCTGCTCCAAATCGCAAGATCCCGTGGGCTATGAACAGGCATTTAGAGAGATTGAGCAGGGGTTAAAAAATGGTGATCTGCTGTGCATTTTTCCCGAGGGACAGCTCACCAAGGATGGCGAATTACAGCCATTCAAAGCAGGGATTGAAAAGATCCTGGAACGCACTCCGGTACCGGTAATTCCCATGGCCTTACGGGGCCTGTGGGGAAGCTTTTTCAGCCATAAAGGCGGCCACGCTTTTAACACTTGGCCGAAGCGCTTCTGGTCCAGGATCTGCGTGGTGGCCGGCACCCCGGTTGAGGCACCCGAAGCCAAGGCGCAGACCCTACACGATGAGGTTCTGGAGCTTCGCGGGAAGCGGCGATAGTCCTGGGACGGGGTTGGTAATCAGCCCCGTACGTTTTTTTACGCCAGCACAAACTCGCCCCGCCAACTAACCTATCCACTCCCTGCTAAGCTGACTTTTATTATCACGCCCCCAGTAGTCAGCGCATATTTTGAAAAATACCTGGTGGGCCCTGTTCGCTCATTCCTCACTGGCGGACGCCAATGGCTCAGCACAACCAATTCGCACTTCTGTCCAAGCGCCGCTTCCTACCGCTATTTCTCTCCCTGACAAGTGCCGCTTTCAATGACAATATTTTCAAAAATGCTCTTCTGGTCATGCTGGCATTCCGTCTGGCGGAAGCGGAGGCCAACGCCTTAATCAATCTGGCCACCGGTTTTTACATATTACCTTACTTTCTATTTTCGGTAACCGCTGGGCAGCTGGCCGATAAATACGATAAGAGTCGGATTATCAGGATCCTGAAGTTGGCGGAAATTATTATCGTCGTATTCGGAGCCTACGCCCTGATTTACAACAACCAGGTGCTGAACTTTGTGGTGCTGTTCCTCCTGGCAGCTCACACGGCGATCTTTAGCCCCGTGCAATATGCCCTTTTGCCCCAGCACCTGAAGCGTAGAGAATTAATGGGCGGCAATGGCCTGGCACAAATGGGTTCTTTTGCCGGGGTACTCTCCGGTACTATCGCCGGTACCCTATTGGCAGGCGATACAAAACCAGGGGAATCGGGCCTCGCCGAGTTGAGTGTAATCATGGCAATGGTTGCGATATTGGGTTATCTCGCCAGCCGTATGATCCCTCCGGCAACGCCTCCAGCCCCCAAATTGCACATCGACTGGAACCCTATCTCGCAAGCTTGGCGCATTCTGCGTCTGACCATGAAGAACCCTTCTGTCTTCTATGCGATTCTTGCATGCTCCTGGTTCTGGCTGGTGAGCTCCACTTACCTGGCACAGGTACCCAGTCTCACCAAAAATGTACTAGGTGCCAGCGAGCCGGTCATCACGATTATTCTGTGCTGCCTGTCCATTGGCGTCGCAACGGGGTCACTTATGTGTGAGGCGCTTTCCCGGGGGCGTATCACATTTGGCATAGTACCGATTGGAGCGCTGGGTATTACATTAGCCGGCTTGGGCCTCGGTATTACCGTGGATCAATTTGAAACTCTGTCCGGGGCATCTGTCACTGAGTATTTACGCAGTGATGGCGCCTACGCAGTACTGATATATACCACCCTCCTGGGTATTTTCGGGGGGATTTTTATCGTTCCTCTATATGCAATTATGCAGGACAGGACCGATAGTACTGTGCGTGCACAGGTTCTCTCCCTCAACAATGTGTTGAACGCTCTATTTATTGCCTCTATTTCGGTGTTAAGTATTTTTCTTCTGGATGTACTGAAAATCACAATCCCACAACTGTATATCCTGATGGCAGTGCTAAATGTCGTGGTAATGGCTTTTCTCTTTGTCAAACTGCCCCAATTCATTGTGCACTTATTCCTCTGGCTCTCCTCGCATTTACTGGCTCGCACTAGCTATGCCCACCTAGATCGTATCCCGAAAAATGGTTCCGTCATGCTGGCCTGCAATCCCGCCGGGAAACTGACATCGGTGTTGCTTATGGATTCCCTGCCGAGATCCGTACGATTTATTATTCCCGAATTTTTATATAGGGCGCCTTTACTGCATTTTATTTTTAAGTATTACGGTACCGCCCCTATTGTTTATGAACTACCACTGAAAAGTGTCAATCTGCGCAGTGAAATACAACAGGCCCAGGCTGACGGGGATTTACTATGCTTTTTTCCCGGCTTAGACGCAGATAGCAGCCAAGTCCACTCCGCAGAGGCATTGTTACAAGCAATTTTAACGGACACAGTTACCCCGATAATGCCACTTTACCTGTGTGAATCGCCCCACGAAAAGCCAGGTAGCTGTAATCGCAGCAGGTTTAATTTCGTTCCCAAGATACACATCCGTGTCGGGCGGGCTCTCAGCGCAAAGGATTTCATCGGTTCACCCCTAACGGATCAGTATTCCAAAATGTAATATCCACAACGCAGGTTTGGCATCCGTTATGAATCGGGGGGATAACCCATTGATGCCGTACAAAAGCTGCCCCGCAAGACCAACACCGGATGGCTCAAAACCAATTTAAACTGCTCGGCAAGCGACACTTTCTACCACTTTTCATCACTCAAGCGCTCGGAGTCTTTAACGATAACCTGCACAAAATGCACTGATCATCATGCTGGTGTTCCGCATGGCGGAGAGCGAAGCCAACGCCCTGATCAAAGCCTCCCCACCAACACCAAAATTATCTACCCCCTGGAATCCATTGGCACATACCATGCGAGTCATGTACTCGGTATGGCAAACACCCTCGGTGTTTTACTACATGATCGCCATCTCGTGGTTCTGGCTGATATCCGCTGCCTTCTTAACCCAAATTCCCAACTTTAACCACGATGTTCTCGGTAGTAGCGGAGAGGTGGTCACTCTGCTGCTGTGCAGCTTCACCGTGGGAACGGCCCTGGGCTCACTGTTGTGCAAATGGTTATCCCGAGGGCGTATCGAGCCAGGGCTAGTGCCACTAGGTGCTATTGGCATTACCTGCGCAGGCTTGGCGCTGGGTTTTTCTTCCAATCACTTCCGCACGCTCTCCAATACAGGCCTAATTCCGTTTTTTAACAGTCCCCGCTCTTATTTTAATCTGCTGTATATGGCACTTTTTTCTTAATGCCCTGGTTGTCGCTGGACAACCGGTAGAGGGGATCGATACCGGCGCGGAGAACCTACAGAGGCGGGTGCGAGACTTGAAAGAGAACTAATCGGGGAGCTTCCCCCTCAACCATTTCGACCGGCAAAGGGGAGATGGGGAAATTCTGCGTTAGAGGATACCCGCACTACATCGCGGGTATCCTCGTAAATTTAAGCGATCTTCGCTGAGGTCTCAGATGCAGCGCTGCTCTTTCTCATTAACCACAGTGCCCCGATCAGAACCAGAGCCTGCAGACCAATACCCTGCCAGGTGGAATAGATACCCAGCCAGTCCAAGCTGAACTGCACCGGTAGCGGGGATATTCCAATCCAGGCCGCTTCCTGTAGTGCCGCCACCGCCTTGCCTGCGAGGACAAATGACAGCGCCAGCAACACGTAGGTGGTCGCGGTGAAGAATTGGCCTATGGGCAGGCGCACTGAGTAGCGCACCAGGACAAAGCCCAGTACCGCAAGCAGTGCTATACCAGCACCGATCCCCATCCACAGAGTGCTGTAGTGGCCGGTGGAAGTCTGTGCCAGCAGGGATTGATAAAACAGAATAGTCTCGAAAATCTCGCGATACACCGCGATAAATGCCAGCCCCGCAATCCCCCAGAGCGCACCAATGCTCAGGCTGCGGTCGATGCTGTCACGGATGTACTTTTGCCATTCGTCGGCTTGGGTCTTGCTGTGCATCCAGAAGCCGACATAGAAGAGCACCACCGCAGCCAACATCGCGGCAACACCTTCCATTACCTCGCGGCTGGCACCGCTGATAGAAATCAGGCTCTGGGCAGCAACCCAAGTGGCAAAGCCCGCAGCGAAGGCGGCAATCCAGCCGATATGCACAAATTTAAGCACATCGCGGCGGCCGGTTTTTACCAGAATCGTGGTCAGGGCAAGCACTACCAGCAACGCCTCCAATCCCTCGCGCAAAAGAATCACCAAGCTGGCAATAAAAAGTGCGGCGCCGGATAAGTTGTTCTCTTCCATCAGCGACTCTGCCTGGGCCAACTGCCCCAGGATCATATCGACCTGTGCCTGCACCAGTTCGGGATCGCTGTCAGCATTCAGCTGGGCGCGCAGGCCCAGCAGCTCACGCTCGGTGGCCAGGCGCAGGTCTGCATCCAGAGAGTCGAGGGCATTTTCCGCCATCTCGAAGCCATCCAGATAAGCACTGATCGCAAGAGTGCGGGCGTTGACGAAATCGCCCTCTTGATAGGCCGCCAGGGAGGCCTCCAGTTGGGTCCGTGCCACATCGATCGGGGCACTGCTTTCTGTGGTTTCTGGAGCAAACAGAGCGCTCGGATCCGCTCGCAGTGCCGCCACAGCCAGGGTACTGATCTCCGGGCGGTCATTGCGCAGAACCTGTGGGCTGTACATGATCAGGTCTTTCAAACCCGGCCTAGCTTCATCCCCAGCAAAACTCTCTCCGATAAATGCCTGACTGCCCACGTAGAAAGCCAGGGACCAGCGCTGTTGTTCGGTGAGGTTTGCAAAAGCGGTCATGGCGGTGCCATCAATACCGTTACTGATCGCATCGTAGAGCCCCAGCAGAGAGCGATTTTCCGCCCGCTCGCGCTCGTGGAAATTTGTTGGCCCGGGCTCCAGGCCTGCCGCCATAGGGCCATCGCCCTTACCTTCCACACCGTGACAGGCGATACACTGGGCTTGATAGAGCGCGTGACTTTCCTCCTGACTGAGCAGGGCGCGCGGCAGGGACAGGGCCGGAGCAATAGAGAGCAAGCCCTGACGCAACTTGGCCGTGTGCTTCTGCACTTCCTCGATACCGGCTTTGCGCTGAATAGCCCCCTGCAGAGCTTGGGCCTCAGCGCGAATTACGCTTGCCTCGGCGGAGTCTGCCAACCGCTGGCCACGATCGATCAGCAACTCGGCGAACTCCTCCATCTCAGCGTACTCATCGGCATTAACGATCTCACCCCTGGCTACTGCCTCCGGGTAATCCACACCAATATACTCCGCCATCTGCATTAATTGGCGCAGCTCCTGTTCAGAGAGGCCCGCTTGTTGGGCCTTGGCGGGGATTATCGTAATGGCCAGCAGCGCCACAAACAGGCGAGCCAGGTATAGGGAAAGGCGCATGGAGGGTCCTTTTCAGTTGCCGCAATCAGAATTAGTAATGTGGCCCATAATATAATTGATAATCATTCTCACAATAAAGCCCGCACTGAAACTTACAAAAATCTTGCAATTTGCATTGTGCACAACTAAATTTTGCACAATGCAAATCAATGGAGCACCCCATGACCGACCTCTACACAATTCCCGTGAAAACCGCCAGCGGTGAGACCGCTTCCCTGGAAGATTACAAAGGCAAGCTGATCCTTGTGGTCAATACCGCCAGCAAATGCGGCTTTACCAAGCAATACAAGGGCCTGGAAGCTCTCTACGATCAATATAAAGACCGCGGCCTGACCGTCCTCGGCTTTCCCTGTAACCAGTTCGGCAAACAGGAACCTGGCAGTGACGACGAGATCCAGGAGTTCTGTGAGCTGAATTTTGGCGTCAGCTTTCCCGTATACGCCAAGCTGGACGTCAATGGCCCCTCGGCTCACCCCCTGTTTATCGAGCTGAAGAAGCGCGCTCCAGGTCTTCTCGGCACCGAGGGCATCAAATGGAACTTCACCAAATTCCTGATCAGTAAGGATGGTAAAGAGGTCAAACGCTACGCGCCAAAAGACACTCCAGAATCCCTGCAGGAAGAAATCGAACGGATGCTGTAACTGTGATTTGTGATGATGATTCCGAGCTGGCCCTCAACCGTCAGCTCTGTTTTGCCCTCTACGCCGCATCCAGGGCCATGACCAAAGCTTACCAACCCATGCTGCGAGATCTCGGCATCACCTACCCTCAGTATCTGGTACTGATGGTGCTGTGGGAGTGGGTCGGTGAAAACGATCATGAAAGTGGGAGCAGTGACGATAGGAGTCTCGGTGCCTTGGGACAGCGCCTGATGCTCGACTCCGGCACCCTCACACCTCTGTTAAAACGCATGGAACAGCGCGGTTTGGTGGAAAGAGCGCGGGCGCCATGGGACGAGCGCATCACCCTAATCAACGCCACCGCTATCGGGCTGGCACTGAAGCCCAGAGCCAAGCAGTGGGTTCAGCAACATATGCAGGGTTCTGCCATCAGTCGTGCCGAAGTGGAACAACTCCATGGCGATATCTGGCACTTCCTGCGCAAGCTGGAAGCAGTAAAACCTCATGAACCTGAGCAAGGGCCGGAAAGATAACAACCAGAATCCCCGGCCTGACCCCAAGCCCTCCCCAAGGGGGCAAAACACCTACCCAAACGGCATCAAATTAGGACAAATCAATCACACAATGATGATTATCAAGAAATATTAGGATGGGCATTGACCGCAAGATCAAATAACATCCATAATGTGCGAAATCCAGTCCGAAGCCGGTATCACCAAACATGAAGACTGACCACAGACTATTTAGCCCTCCGCACTGCGCCCTAGCTTTCTCGCTACGACTGCCCCTACGCGGCATATAATTTTTCTCCCTTCACCCCAAACAGAATTCCCGACTTTATTTGGACGGTGCCTAGACAGCGGCGAAGCCCCTTGTTTAGCCTCGAAACAAATAAGGAGAAGAAACGAAAATGAGCACGAAAAAAGATAAGTTAGTCATTTTTGATACGACTCTGCGCGATGGTGAGCAGAGTCCCGGCGCCTCTATGACGAAAGAGGAAAAGGTACGCATTGCCCGTATGCTAGAGCGCATGCGCGTGGACGTGATCGAAGCCGGCTTTGCCATCGCCAGCCCCGGCGATTTCGAGGCTGTACAGGCCGTGGCGGAGGCCGTGACCGAATCCCGTGTCTGCAGCCTGGCCCGCGCCGTGAACGGCGACATCATCCGCGCCGGTGAAGCCCTGAAAAAGGCCAATGCCTCCCGCATTCACACATTTATCGCCACCTCACCAATCCACATGCAGTACAAGCTGCAGATGGATCCCGAAGATGTGCTACAACAGGCCGTAAAGGCGGTAAAAACTGCGCGGCAGTTTACCGATGATGTGGAATTTTCCCTGGAGGATGGCAGCCGCTCCGAACCAGAATTTATGTACCGTATTATTGAAGCGGTCATCGCCGCCGGTGCCGGCACCATCAATATTCCCGATACCGTCGGCTACGGAGAGCCCGGCGAGTATGGAGCCATGTTCCGCCGGGTCATCGAAAGTGTGCCCAATTCCGACAAGGCCATCTTTTCCACCCACTGTCACAACGACCTGGGCCTCGCCGTGGCCAACTCCCTGTCCGCCGTTATGAACGGTGTGCGCCAGGTTGAGTGCACCATCAACGGCCTGGGCGAGCGCGCCGGCAACGCCTCCCTCGAGGAAATCGTTATGGCGGTTCAGACCCGCCAGGACCTCTACCCGGTAGACACCGGCATCGACACCCACCATATCGTACCCACTTCGCGTATGGTCTCCTCAGTAACCGGTTTTCCGGTGCAACCCAACAAAGCCATCGTTGGCGCCAATGCTTTTGCGCACGAATCCGGCATTCACCAAGATGGGGTGCTCAAGCATCGCGAAACCTATGAAATCATGCGCGCCGAGGATGTGGGTTGGGGGCAAAATCGCCTGGTACTGGGCAAACACTCCGGCCGCGCGGCGGTGCGCGCCCGCTACGAGGAGCTGGGCATCACCTTTTCCGATGGCGAGGAGTTCCGACAGGTCTTCCTACGCTTTAAGGATCTGGCCGATAAAAAACACGAAATTTTTGACGAAGACCTGCACTCTCTCGTGACCCTGTGCGAGACACCATCGGAGCGCTTCCAACTGATAGATCTGGATGTGCGCACCAAAATCGGTAGTGCCCCTCAGGCCTTTGTCCGTTTGTCGATTGACGGTGAACCCCACCAGATCGAAGCTAAAGGCGGCGGCCCGGTGGATGCCACCTTCAAAGCCATAGAGCATATCGTCAACAGTGGCGCCGATTTGAAACTGTATTCTGTCAACGCCGTGACCCAGGGCACCGATTCCCAGGGGTCGGTAACTGTTCGCCTGGAGAAAGACGGCCGCCTGGTCAATGGTGTGGGCGCCGATACCGATATTTTGATTGCCTCGGCACAAGCCTACATGGATGCGTTAAACTTGCTGGCCATTAGTGCGAGTAAGAAACAGGGCGTGTAAGTGAACGAACTGCAGCGAGCGGAATATCTGTCGGTACTTGGTGTAGCCAGTTATGTGCCGCGCTTTCTATTGCCGCTCGCACCCGAGCCCCGCCAGGCCCAGCTGCCTGCGGTAGAGCCCGCCTCCAATGGGACTCCAGCGCAACCTCTCGGGGGCAACCCCCTGCCCCAATCGACGGCGCAGATTATCGAGACCCCGGCCGCGAAAGAGGGGAATCCTGTAGCGGCGGAGATCAGTGCACTAACCCATGCGGCAACTCTACAAACACCGATAAAACCCGCTGTGGCTGCCCCCGTGGCGGCACCGCAACAGCGAGTGCAGCCCTTTGTACTCAACTGCTGGCGCATCGGCGAAGCTCTGCTGGCGGTAGACAGCCACGAGCCCGGTGCCGCGCTGCCCTTGGACGCCCTGTTCGGCAATATCATACGCGCCCTCAACTGGCACGAACTGCCGCGGCAGCAAGAGCGGTTGCACTGGCCCATGGCGGAAAACCGCTTTGGGCCCGCAGCGGATGCCACCGAGGCACGCGACACTTTCTCCAGCTGGCTGGAAGCCTCCTGCTCCCGCAATCCGGTGAAATCCATCTGGCTGATGGGCCAGGAGGCACGGGAATACTGTGCCCCCCTGGCCCTAGATAAAGACATCAACGATTGGGGCGGAGTGCGTGTTCTACCCATGCCGAGCTTGTCCCAACTGTTACAACAACCGGAGCGCAAGCCCGATCTGTGGCAGCTGCTGCGCAAAACCTACCCGGTTGAGACCCGCACACCATGATGCTTTCGCAGACAGACGGGCTGGAGTTGCGCCGCGCCGAGGAGACAGACTGCAAAACCCTGGCCTCCCTGGCACAAAGTGCCCACAGTCATCCATGGAATGAAGCACAATATCTACAAAGCCTGAAAACCGGACACCAGTGCTGGCTGCTTCTAAATAGTGAAGGGGACCTCGTCGCCAGCTGTGTGATCAGTCAGCTGTTTGACGAAGCGGAGCTCCTCGATGTGGCCGTTTCGCCAGAGTGGCGCCGGCGCGGTTTGGCAGAAATGCTGCTCAGCCGCCTAATCAATAGCCTAAAGAAGGATTCTCGGCGTCTGCTGCTCGAAGTGCGGGTTTCAAATCTCGCCGCACAGTCGCTCTACCGCAAACTGGGTTTTTCCGAGAACGGCCTGCGTAAGAATTACTATCCCGCGGATAACGGCAAGCGCGAAAATGCTCTACTCATGAGTCTCGCCCTTGCCAGACCCCAACCGTAGATTCGGTTGAAGGACTGCCGAGCGGCCCTTGTTTTCGTTGTTCCCGGCATCTATGTCAACTATCGAGGAATGGCGCCACGGACCCGCGCTGCCGCTGCCGCACCACTTTGTGGCAGCTTCAACCAAGTACCCCGCTTAACCGGTCTGCCCGAAAAGAGTTATTGAATGTCGCTATCAACAAGTAGTCCGTCTCTCCTCGAAGGCTCAGTTTCCGGCCACTTGCAGAGGCTCGCCCTCCCCATGGTCTGGGGCATTCTCGCGGTGATGTCTTTCAATATCATCGATACCTACTTCGTCTCGCAGCTGGGCAGTGCACCACTGGCGGCGATGAGTTTTACCTTTCCCGTGGTAATGGTAATAAACAGCTTTTCTATAGGCCTAGGAGCGGGTGCCTCCTCAGCGGTGGCTCGCGCCTATGGCGCGAGGGAAGTGAGCAATGTACGCAGACTGGTCACCGATGCCTCGGTGTTGGCACTACTCATATCGCTTGTCATTACAGTCATCGGCCTGCTGACTATTCGCCCTCTGTTTTCCCTGCTCGGCGCCAGCCCAGAACTGATGCCATTAATCGAAGACTATATGGTCCCCTGGTACCTTGGTACCATCTTCGTCATCGTACCCACCATTGCCCTCTCAGCCCTGCGCGCTATCGGCAACAGCGCTCTGACCGGGCGCATTATGGTCGGCGTGGCCCTATTCAATTTAATTCTCGATCCGATTTTGATCTTCGGCCTATTGGGTTTTCCCCGGCTCGAATTGCAGGGTGCAGCCATCGCCACAGTCATCGTGCGCGCCTTCAGCTTTTTTGCCGCCTTCTACTTTCTGATCCGCCGGGAAAATCTGGTAGCCGCCCCCCAGTGGCACCTCGGCACCCTAATCGAATCCTGGCGCAAGGTCCTCGCGGTGGGGCTGCCCGCGGTTTTAACCAATGTCATTATTCCCATGGCTGGCGGCGTAGTGGTGGCCATGGTGGCGGTGCACGGTGACGAAGCCGTGGCTGGCTTAGGTGTCGCCCTGCGGATCGAACCGGTGGCCCTGATTGTTTTCTATGCGCTCTCTGCGGTGGTGGGCCCATTTATGGGGCAGAATGCCGGGGCCGGTAACATAGATCGACTGCGAGAGACCGTCAGTGTGCTGGCCCGCTTCTGCCTGATACTGGGAGCCGGCCTGGCGGTACTGCTGTATTTTATCGGCGCACCGGTGGTCCGCCTGTTCAGCGACTCCCCCGAGGTCATCGCAGTGGCGGTTGCCTATCTGAGCTTGGTGCCCTTCAGCTATGCCGGCTATGGCTTCGTTATGTCCGCCAACGCCGCGTTTAACGGCCTGGGACGACCATTGCCCGCTACCATGATTTCCTTTCTGCGGGTGTTTGGCATCTACCTGCCACTGGCCTGGATCGGCAACCACTTCTGGGGGATGGCTGGACTGTTTGCCGCCACCGCCACGTCCAATTTGCTGCTCGGTGCCCTGTCCTGGTGGTGGCTGCGTCACGAGACCCGCTTGCGCCGCGCAGAGGTCAGCGCGACAGACTCCCTGCCCGCCAGCTAGGTCCGGGCCCGCTACTCTGGACACCCCCATCAAATGCGGCACCGCTTGATAAAGATTTCACACTCCGCATTCTGTGGCGCTATGTAAGGAAACATACGCCGCAGAAATCGCCTTGCATATTGCTTCCCACTTTGCACGTTAGTTTCAGCCTTACCTGGGCATCGCTGACGCTCTCAGCAATCGATAAAGCCAAGTAAACCCCCATCAAGGACGATGACTTATGCAAGTCAAAGAAAGCCTGCTCTTTCCGCGGCAGCGGTGGCGCTGTGCCATATTGCCGGTCGTGATCTGGACTCTTTTCACAACAAGTTTGCCAGGCTGTGACCAGGATGATCCCTCCCCGCCCCCGGAAGACGGCTCCGGCGACGACGGAGGAGACAGTGGGGACAGCGGGCCCTGGATTCTTAACACTACCGGCGCCCGCGCTCCCTATATCTACGAAACCAACAGCAATGCGCAGGTTTTGGTGAATGTCCAAAGCGTTGAAGCGGTCACCGTGGAGAACAAGCGTTACACCCGAGTGAGTGCAACCGGTATCCCCGACTACAAAATTGTAATTACCGGCAACCTGTATGACTGGCTCATCAACCGCCCCAGGGCGGCCACAGATTTTGTCGGCGGCAACCCCACTGTACAGGTTGGCGATAACGTCCTTTTTGGCCAGGATATCGGCTATAGTAGCAATAGCCGCAGCTGCGATACCGGCGCCGGCTATGGATTTTGGCCCCCAGGTCCGGTCTGCCCAGAAAATGTCTCTCATCAGGGCTACTTCCCGCAGGAACCGGAAATCTCCAATGAACGCTGCGAGAGTGTTCTCGGGGCGCAGGGTTACTGGGTCAATGGCACGTCCATTTACCAATGGAGTGATGGCCAGATTTTAGATGGTACCTGGCATACCCTGGCACCGGTGGCTGAGGTGTACGATGTGGATATTTGCGGAGGCCATGCAGCCCGCGGCGAGTATCACCATCATTTTTACAGCGACTGTCTCGCCGACCTGGTTGGAGATAACGGCGACAGTCACTCCCCTATTTACGGCTTTACCGCCGATGGTTATGCCATCCATGGCCCCTGGGTGGCAAATGGCGAGCTGGCCAAGAGCAGCTGGGCCATCCGCGACTACGATGATCCCGACTCCCCAAGTGGCTGTGGCATTGCGGGGGAACGCCGCTGTCTGTTAATCGATGAGTACGATATAAACCAGGGTATCGCAGCACTGGCCAGCAACGGCCCCAGCACCAGCGATACCTTCACCTCCTTATCGGGGAATATTTTTATTACCGAGTCCGGATTCTTCTATGAGGACTATTACTGGAATCAGGATCTTACCGCTCTCGGCGGCGCCAACCTGGACCAATTCAATGGCCACAGTGACAGCGAGCGCGGCTACCACTATCACCTGACCGTTACCTTGAATGAGGCTGGGCAGCTTATCCCAGCCTTTCCCTACACGTTTGGACCACGCTTTTACGGCAAACTGGATGACCAGACTATTGTCAGTGTGTGTTCCGATGAGGTCGGCGGCGGTGCGCCTCCGGGACCGCCTCCCGGCTGAAGCGGGCTCGCCGCAAAACACTCTGATCTAAAAGCCGTGCCGTGGGCCACCCCGCACAAGGCGGTCAGGAGCAGCGACAGCAGCGTCTCTGCGGCTGTCGAGCCGAGGGGATATCCATCCCCCTCCCAAACTTTGCAAAATTTAACACTGGCTAGCCGCAGTGGTTTTCCAGCCACAATTATTTTTTGCCCGGCAAAAGTAGGGAGAGGAACAATAAACGGTTTGCCCTTATACAGAGGGGCGAAATGGTTTTTCCGTCGCGGTCGCTTTTAAGCAAAAGCCACTTTAAGAACCACTTAATGGGATTTTGCCACTGTAACACCCCACCACCACAGCCACTGAACTGTCCATATTTTGTCCTCTTTTCTGCAGTATTTTCGGGGGGCTTATCCTTTGATGTCAGTGACCGGTGTTCTCCATGAAAATAATAGAAATACTCAACCGCGACAAACGCTCGCTTTTATCCTGCGCTCTCGCCCTCACACTGCTTACCGCTGCCCTACAGGGCTGTGGCGGCGGAGGCGATTCCTCCTCCAACACAGAAACCAGCAACGAGAACACCGATACCGATACGGGCAGTGATAGCGGAGACGACAACAGCAATACCGATGACGCCACGGATAACGACAGCAGTACAGAAGTCACCGGGGTCTGGATCGTCAATACCACTGACGAGCGCGCCCCCTACATTTATGAGAACAACAGCAACGAGCAGGTATTGGTCAATGTGCAACGCGTAGAGTCTGTCACCGTCAATGGCAAGGAGTACACCCGTGTATCCGCAACAGGCATACCCGACTATGAAATCCTGGTCACCGCAAATATCCTCAACGCCCTGCTCACCCGCCCTAAGGTCAGCAGCGACTTTGTCAGCGGCAGCCCCAACGTTCAAGTGGGAGACTTCATCCGCTTTGGTCAAGATATTGGCTATCGCAGCAACCCCTCCTGCGACACCGAGGCGGGCTACGGCTTCTGGCCACCTGGGCCGGTCTGCCCGGAAAATGTCTCCCACCAGGGCGATATCCCCAAATCCCCGGAAGCGGCCAGCGAAGACTGTGAAACCGGTCTTGGCGTTCAGGGCTACTGGGTCAATGGCACTTCCATTTATCAGTGGAGCGATGGACAGTCCGTCAACAATACCTGGCATACACTCGCCCCCTTAGCGGAAGTCTACGATGTAGACGTCTGCGGGGGGCACGCCGCCAATGGCGACTACCACCACCATTTTTACAGTGACTGCCTGGCAAACCTGGTGGCCGACGTGGGCGATAGCCACTCGCCAATCTACGGCTACACCGCCGATGGTTACGCCATCTACGGTCCCTGGGAGGACGACGGCCAATTGGCTTTGAGCAGCTGGGCGGTGCGTGCGTACGACGACCCCAACTCCGAAACCGGCTGCGGTGTTGCCGGTGAGCGCTCTTGCCTGCTGGTAGACGAGTACGACACCAGCAAAGGCTCTCAGGCCACGAATAATACCGGCCCCTCCACCAGCGGGAGTTACACCTCACTCTCCGGTAACGAATTCGACACCACTTCCGGCTTCTTTTACGAGGATTATTTTTGGGATGCGAGCCTGACGGCCCAGGGCGGCGCCTACTTGGACCAGTATAACGGCCACACCGATAGTGAACGCGGCTATCACTACCACTTGACTGTCACTCTCAGCGAGGACGCCCAGTTAGTGCCCGCATTTCCTTTTACTTTTGGACCCCGCTTTTACGGAAAACTAGACGAGCAAACCATCGTCAACCGGTGTTCCACCACCGTTGGCCGCTAACCGACACCCAACCCAGGAGTGGGCAGTTTATGAAAATGCACAGGTATTTTGCTGCCGGCACGCTGGCCTGGCTGGTAGCGACCGGCACCCCCACATGGGCAGCCCAACCCAACCCCCACGCGGGACACAACGGCGATCCGCACCCGGTGGTAGAAATACCCGTACATGTCGCCGCACCACGTATTGAACTGGAGATCAGCCGAGACACGATGTCCGGTTTTAATTTACATATCGCCTACGACCGATTCGAACTGGAGTCGCCCCGCTATGCCAATGAGGCACCACAGCGCTTTCTCGAGGGACACGCGCACCTTTATATTAATGGTGTAAAAATACAGCGCCTATATGCTGCGGATTTGCATCTGCCGGAACAATGGCTAAAGCCGGGATTCAACCAGATCACAGTAACTCTCAATGCGCACGACCACAGCACATGGAGTCGCGGCGGTAAACGGGTCCTGGCCACATTGTTTATCCAGCGCGATCGAAATAACTTAGTCCTGCACCGCTTTTCCACATCCCCCATTTCCACAAGAGAGGGCGCAGAAGTGGCGCAAAATCATCGGTGAGCTGATTACGACAACCTTCAGCGCTTCCCCCATAAACCAAGGTCAAGATATTGAGTGTATTTAAATTAAAGAATTGCCCGCCGATTTACAGAGAGTGTACGCTTGGGTAGTCATCGACATAGGCAATACCCCACACAGCGGGACAGGAAAGTCCGCCTTATTGACGGTCCGTAGGAAGAACCGGATACAAGATGTCGCTAAACATTCGCTACAAACTCAGCCTGGCATTTTTACTGACGACGGCAATTACTGTCGGCGGCATGTTTGTTTTTTTTCAGTGGAGCTTCAGCCACGGTTTCCACGCTTATATGCGTGCCCAGGAGCTGCGTGATGTGGAGGGCCTAGTGCAGGCGCTACAGCAGTTTTATCTTCGCAAGGGCAGCTGGAAATCCCTGGAAAAAAACGGTTCAGAATGGCTGGATCTGCATCGGCAAACCATTTTTCGTCAATTGGGTCGCCTTCCTCCACCGCCCCCACCCAGTGGCATGCCGCCCCGGGGCATGGCCGGTCCCGGCCCTCGCCCACCCATGGGTAACTCGCTTGGGCCTCGCCTGAGTCTGTTCAACAGTGAGAAACAGCTGGTCATCGGGCGCCCCGCTCCGGCAGATGAATTGCTCTATCAGCCAATTCAGGTGGAGGACAAAACCGTTGGGTATCTCACAATCAATCCACCGCCCGCCCTATCCAAAAAGTATGAGCAGGGATTTATTCAGGAGCAGTCCCGTACCTTTGCATTGATTTCTATTGCTACTTTTATTATTACCCTGGCCATCGCTCTGCCCCTGGCCTGGCAACTTGTGCGCCCCATACGCCGCCTCGCCGAGGCCACCCATCGCCTGACCTCGGGGGATTATAAAACCCGTATCGATATTGAAAGGCGCGATGAACTGGGCCAATTAAGCGCAGACTTCAACCGCTTGGCGACAACACTTGAAGCCAATGAACACGCTCGCAATCGCTGGATGGCCGATATTTCCCATGAGCTACGCACACCACTGGCAGTCCTTAAGGGGCAAATTGAGGCGCTGCAGGATGGTGTGCGCACAGCCTCGCCGAAAAATCTTGATATTTTGCACAATAAAATTCGCCAGCTCAGCCGCTTGATCAACGACCTCTACGAGCTGTCGCTGTCCGATGCCGGCGCCTTGAACTATTGCAAGACCGACCTGCCCCTGGGGCCACTGCTCACCAGCATGGTGGAGGATTTTCGCAGCGCCTTCGCTCAGAAGAATATCGAACTGCAACTGCACAACAAACTATCCGATAGCAAACTGATCTATGCCGATGAGGCGCGCCTGCAACAGCTGTTTGGCAACCTCCTCACCAACAGCCTGCGCTACACAGACAGCGGCGGCCAACTGAACGTCAGCACACGCGCAGAAGCTCAAACCGCTATTATCACTTTTGCCGACTCGTCTCCAGGGGTTACCAGTGCCGATATCCCCCATCTTTTCGACCGCCTTTATCGCACCGATTATTCGCGCAGTCGGGAAACCGGTGGTGCCGGTTTAGGATTGTCGATTTGCCAAAATATTGTCAAAGCCCACGAGGGCAGTATTTCCGCCAGCTCATCCCGCCTGGGCGGCCTGGAAATTAGTATTTTTCTCCCCCTCACCGAGAGAATTAAATGGTAGGAATCATGGCCGCTAGGATTTTAATTGTCGAAGATGAAACTGAACTGGCGAACCTACTGCTGGATTACCTGCAGGCCGCCGATTACCGTGCCGATATACTCTCGAACGGCAATGAAGTCACTGCTCATATCGAGTCGCATCCCCCGGACCTGATTCTGTTGGATCTTATGCTACCGGGTAAAAATGGCCTGGAGATCTGCAAGGAAATTCGTCGCTATAGTAATGTACCGATTATTATGATGACCGCCAGAATAGAGGAAGCAGACCGCTTGCGCGGTTTGGAAGTGGGCGCGGACGACTATGTGTGTAAACCCTATAGCCCCCGCGAGATCGTAGCCCGTGTGAAGGCCGTACTGCGCCGCACTCACAGCACAGGACAGCGGAAGTCCGGGGATATCCAGCTACGACGTAACACCGGCCAATTATTAGTCGGCGGTCTCGATGTGGGTTTAACCGCTCTGGAATTTCACCTGTTCGAGTTACTCTACAGTGAACCCGGGCGGATTTTTTCTCGCGAGCAGATTATGGATCGCATTTATTCAGACTACCGGGTAATCAGCGACCGCACTATCGACAGCCACATCAAGAAAGTGCGCAAAAAAATTGCGGCCCTGCTACCGGAAAAGGAATTAATTCATTCCGTATATGGAGCCGGGTATAAATTTGAGGTGCAGTAATCACCAACGTCCATATTTTTTATGAAATAAAACACTGGGGGCAAGCCCCCAGCTCATCGTATTAAACGGCCTCAGTGGCCTGCTGCAGCCAGAGTGCAGTCTTCTCACTAACCAATGGCGTGATGACTTCCCGTACACGCTGGTGATAGCGATTCAACCAGTCCCGTTCCGATATGGTGAGAAGCTCCACATCAATTAAGTGGCGCTCAATCGGCGCTAGTGTTAACTCTTCAAACTGTAGAAATCCGGGATAATCCGCACTGTCTTTGACAAATACCAGGTTCTCAATACGAATACCGTATTGGCCGGTGAGATAAAAACCCGGCTCGTTGGAAAGGATCATACCCGGCTGCAGTGGCGTATTGGTGATAGCTTTGCCGATACGCTGTGGCCCCTCATGTACACTCAGGAAACTGCCGACACCGTGTCCGGTGCCGTGGGCGTAATCCAGGCCCACGTCCCAGAGTGATCTGCGCGCGATGGCATCGATTTGCTCACCACAAGTTCCGCTGGGAAAACGCAGAGTAGCGATGGCAATATGCCCCTTGAGCACTCGGGTAAAATGCTCCCGCGCCAGCGCGGGGAACTCCCCCAGGGCCACAGTTCGAGTCACATCCGTGGTGCCATCGGGATATTGGGCTCCGGAATCACACAGATAAATACTCTCCGCCTGCATCGGTAAACTCGACTCCGGGCTTGCCCGGTAGTGCACTATGGCCCCATTGGGACCATAACCCGAGATAGTTTCAAAACTGTTGCCGCGAAACCCCTCACGCTCCTCGCGCTTGCGATACAGCAGTTTTACCGCTGCCAGTTCATCCAACCCGTTTTCCACCGCAGTGGGTAACTCGGCCAGAAATTCACACAATGCGGCACCATCGCGTTCATGAGCCGCCCTGGAGCCCGCTAACTCCACCGCATTCTTACACGCCTTAGCTTGAATCACAGGATCCCGCTCCAGTAGCAACTGCAAATCCTGGCCGCGCAACTGCTGTAAGGTCCAGCAATTACTGATCGAGGGGTCCACCCAGATCTTATTCACATGGCGGCGGTGCAAGTCCTCAAATAGCTGGCCCTTTTCCGTCACCACCGTCACTTCCCGCTCCAGGTGCTCAAGGAGCCCCTCACCAACTGCTCGCTCAGCCAGATACAGAGTGGCACTGCCATCCCGAAAGAGCACCCCGCTGGAAAGCGCTACAGGCAGATGGGGAATATCATCCCCTCGAATATTGAACAGCCATGCGCAGTTCTCCGGATTCGGCAGCCACAGCGCATCCGCTCGCTTCTCGGCCAGGAGTGTGGCAATACGCTGGCGTTTATCGCTGGAGTGCTCCCCGGTGAACACGTAGGGGTGTGGACGGGCTTTACCACAGGGGGGAGCTGGTCTATCCCGCCAAATTGCATCGATTGGGTTTTTCTCCAGGGGCTTCAGAGTGATATCCCGCTCGGAGAGGCGTTTCACTAAGAGCGCCAGCCCCGGTTCCGTGTGCAAACGCGGATCATAGCCCAAAGACTGTCCACTGCTCAGTTGTTCACATACCCAGCTGGCAATGACCTGGTTATCCAGGTTTTCTAGCGCTATGGGTAAGTCTCCCAATTGCTGTTGCCCCTGCAGGGTATAGCGCCCATCCACAAACAGGGCGGCTTTATCCAGACCGATCACCGCCATCCCCGCAGATCCGGTAAAGCCGGTTATCCAGGCTAGACGTTCATCCGCCGGGGGGACGTATTCGTTTTGATATTCATCGGCACGAGGAACCAGGAAAGCCTCGACGCCCTGCCGCTGCAATTCCTCTCGCAATGCCTGTAAACGTTCCTGACTCATTCTTCCCCCATATTGACTAGAACTGCCATGACACCACCGTGGGCCTGGCGAATACAGGCCACCCTCTATAGTGGCCTTGAATCGACTGAAAAGTCGAATTGATTCCAAAAGGTGCTCAGGATTACCAGCCGTCCTACCAGCTCCGCCCATTAACGCCACCGAAAAAACTTGTAGGCCACCTTCAGAGCCCAATTTCGCAGTATACCTCACCCGCAAGACAGTGCCTGTGCCTGTCAGGCGGACTCGTTTTTCTTCCGGTTATCCAGTGATAACAAACTCAAAAATGAAATTGAATTTTTCCCTGGTGGGTTTTTCCAATCACCTTATCTTCACAATTATTTTCCACCCCTATAAATCACCAGTAGTTACAAGTTGACAACCTGCGACATATAATCAATAAAACGTATAAAGTCCTATTTTTAAGCCTCTTACTCTCGACAGCTTACGCCCCCCAAAACCAACCGCTGTCGAAAAAAAGTGTACACAAGCAAGTACACAAATAGCCTTTTGTTAACCTTTAAAAATGTGTACACAGGGAGGCTGTCATGGCGTTATTTAGTACTTAGATGAAGGCCAATACGGTGAGAATGGCTGACAGCAATGGCCTTAGCGTACGAATCACAAGTCATTTTTCAATTTCGATACCGCTACGACGGCAAACCAGCCCGCGTTCACCTCGGCTCCTAACGCTTAATGACACTCAAGAATGCCAGAAACGAAGGGCAACGCCTGAAGGAAAAATGTGAACAAGGCTACGACACTAGGTTGGGTAAACAATTTGAAAAGCAAGTAATCCTCAATGCTGATTCTTTAGAGAAGCTGCTCCTGCAGTAGTATCATTTCTATTGGAAAAAAGGGCAAAGGCCACCCCCGATATTGCCAATTTCAACGCAACGGAAAATCTGCGCATTAAGAAGGGCACCCGCTCCTCGGCCCGGATGAAATTAGCATGATGTGGCAGGCCGTAGAGCACTCACGCATGACGCCCAAGAAGAAAATCTTCCTCAAACTGTGCTTGGTCTATTGCTGCCGCAATGGCGTGTACGTTATTGACGGTTAGGGTCAGTAAAGAAGTGACACAGTACTCTGAACACTACCGTACACCAACTAATCAGTAGAGCTAATCCTGGAATGTTGGAGAAGATTCACCCAGCAACAGCACATAGACATGACCAAATACCTACCCAACCTTCAAGTAGCATCCAATTAGCCTCGACCAAATTGACCAGATAGCATCCACTGGTCACCAGACAAGAGCAAAAACAAAGCCCAATTTGATATAATGCGCCTTTCGCGATTCGGCCTTGGAGTATATTGATATATGTGTACACAGGGACGTACACAGATAAGGTTAAATCTAAGTGAACCACGATTTTTCTCAACGATTTCAAAGACGTAGAACTTTCGCAATCATTTCCCACCCGGACGCCGGTAAAACTACCGTGACCGAAAAGTTACTGCTATTCGGAAATGCCATTCAGCTGGCAGGCTCGGTCAAAGGGAAGAAGGGCCCCCACGCGCGTTCCGACTGGATGACTATGGAGCAGGAAAGGGGTATCTCTGTCACCTCCTCAGTTATGCAGTTCCCCTATAAGGAACGCACGGTAAACCTGCTGGATACACCCGGGCACGAGGACTTCTCTGAGGATACCTATCGGGTACTCACCGCAGTAGACTCCGCCCTGATGGTCATCGACGGTGCCAAGGGTGTCGAGGACCGCACAATCAAGCTGATGAACGTGTGCCGCCTGCGCACTACCCCGATCCTGTCTTTTATCAACAAACTGGATCGGGACATCCGCGACCCCATCGAGGTAATGGATGAAATTGAGGAGGTCCTGAATATTCAGGCCGCCCCAATTAACTGGCCTCTGGGTTCCGGCAAATTCTTCAAAGGGGTCTACAACTTCTATACCGATACCATCCATGTGTTTACCCAGGGCCAGGGCCACACAATTCCCGACGACATTCAAATCAAGGGGCTGAACTCCGCTGAAGCGGATGCATTACTTGGTGAATACGCCGAAGATATTCGCGAAGAAATCGAACTGGTGCGCGGTGCCACCCATGAATTTGACCTGGAAGCCTACTTGGCCGGTGAACTCACTCCTGTATTTTTCGGTACCGCACTGGGTAATTTCGGTGTGCGCGAAATGCTCGATGGCTTTGTCGAATGGGCACCGGGTCCTCAGTCCCGCGCTACTCAGGATCGTGAGGTAGCAGCAAATGAGGAAAAATTTTCTGGCTTCGTATTTAAGATCCAGGCCAACATGGATCCCAAACACCGCGACCGTATCGCCTTTATGCGAGTTTGCTCAGGCACCTATACGCGCGGTATGAAAATGAAGCATGTGCGCCTCGGTAAGGATATTAAGATCGCCGATGCCGTGACCTTTATGGCCGGCGATCGCACGCACGTAGAAGAAGCCATCGCTGGCGACATTATCGGCCTGCACAATCACGGTACTATCCAGATCGGCGATACCTTTACCGAAGGGGAATCCCTGAAATTTACTGGCATCCCCAATTTTGCCCCGGAATTATTTCGCCGTATTCGTTTGAAGGATCCTCTGAAATTAAAGCAATTGCAAAAAGGTTTGCAACAGCTCTCCGAGGAGGGTTCGACCCAGGTTTTTTTCCCCCTGGACAGCAACGACATTATTGTTGGCGCCGTTGGCGTACTCCAGTTTGAGGTTGTCGCCTATCGCCTCAAAGATGAATATAAAGTAGAAGCCATCTACGAGAATGTGAATGTAAGTACTGCCCGCTGGGTAGATAGTGACAACGCGAAAGAGTTGGATAACTTCAAACGCAAGGCCAGTACCAATCTCGCCATGGATGGCAGTGGACACCTCACTTACCTGGCGCCAACCAGAGTGAACTTGCAACTGGCTGAGGAGCGTTACCCCGATATCCGCTTCTACGCCACCCGCGAGCACTAATTTACAGGCACTATCCGGTGAGGAAGTATTTCCTCCCGGAGACATAAGCAGTAGATTGAGAGATCGATAATGAGTCAGCAGAAAGAATTACCAACAGAAGTACCTCGTCTCGGTAACAGTATCACCTCAGCGATTGGCATGTTGGCGATTCGATTGATGGGGTGGAAGTTGGAAGGCACCTTCCCACCGGAAAAAAAGGTAATGGTGGCTCTGGCTCCACACACCTCTAACTGGGACTTTGTGGTAGCGATGCCATTTATCATGGCTTACCGGGTAAAAATTTCTTGGCTGATGAAAAAAGAAGCTTTTTTCTTTCCATTTAAAGGGTTCTTTAAGTGGCTCGGTGGGGTCCCTACAAACCGCGGGTCTGCCGGGATCATCGCTAAGCAGGTTGCTGCGCAGTACCGGAATAATGAAAAAATGTGGGTGGGCATCACCCCGGAAGGCACCCGAAAAAAAGTCACCAAGTGGAAGAGTGGCTTCTTGCGTATCGCCTATGCAGCAGAGGTGCCTATTTTACTGATAGCCTGGGATTTTTCCCGCAAACGCTTCTGCCTGGATTCCCTTTACCACCCCACTGGAGACCTGGACAAAGATATGAGAGAAATCCAGCATCGCTTCAGCAAGTATCAAGGTTTCCACCACAAGATGCAGACCAGCACCTTGGAGGGCACTGAATCCTCCCGTGATAGAAGTTAGTAGCGATATATCCAATACCACATACCTGATTCTGACCGCAGTTGCCTTTATTGCGGGGTTTATCAGTGCCATCGCTGGCGGTGGTGGAATTATTACACTTCCCGCCCTGCTCTGGGCGGGCATCCCTCCACTCGACGCCCTCGGCACCAATAAATTCCAGGCCGTTTCCGGTACTTTTTCCTCTAGTCTCAATTATCTTAAAAAAGGGCACCTGCAACTGAGACCACTGCTGCCGGGCCTGTTAGCCGCAGTCATAGGATCGGCTTTGGGTACCTGGACGGTGACGGTGTTGGGCGTAGAGATGTTGGGCAAACTGTTGCCCATCCTGATTATCGGCATCGCCGTTTATTTTATCTTTTCGCCACGTATTTCTGATACCGATTCAAAGCCAAGAATGAGACAGGGAGCCTTTAACCTACTGATTGGTGGAGGTCTGGGTTTTTATGGGGGCTTCTTTGGACCAGGTATGGGCTCCCTCTACGCGTTGGCGTTCACTGCCCTACTCGGCTACAACATGCGTAAAGCCACGGCCGCTACCAAGCCTTTGGTGTTGGCAACAAACACCACTTCACTGATGATATTTATCGCCGCTGGCCACCTATCCCTGGCAATCGCTCTCGGTATGGCACTGGCCCAGTTTGTAGGTGCACGACTTGGTTCGAATCTGGTAATTAGCCACGGGGTTAGGCTAATTAAACCCGTCATTATTTTCTCCACCCTGGCGGTGGCCATAAAACTGCTCATGGAGTCGTAGAAAAGTGACTATATTCCTCACCCTGCTGTTGTCCTTCTGCGCTTTTGCCATAGTGATTTGGACTCTGATGCATCTGCGCACACCGCGATTTCGCATGGACAGAAACAGTTTTATTCGAGGGTTGGAAGATGTTCTCTCCGGCCAGGCCTCTGAAAGCGAATGGCGGGCACTCCTGGCCTGCCCTATGCGCCACGATCCCGAGCTGGAGAAAATGCGCCTGGAGTGCCTTAAAATCGAAGAACACGAATACACTGGTGGCGCCCCCTATTTATTTACTCAACGTGGCCTGGAAAAACTGCGCCGAATTCGTAGCCGCCTACTGCTCGGTACACCAGACAAACCACGTAAATCTTGAATCAACGAGTGTTAGTCAAGGATAAACACATGTTCAAACCTCTGCTGTCCCTTACCGGGGGCTTAATTGCAACCGTTGCCGTCGGCATCGCCCAGGCAAAGCCTCTATCACAGGAAGACCTGTCCGTAGCCGAAGTACTGCGCGACCGCGCCCTGTCATCCTCGAATGCCTATAGCATCGTAGAATCACTCACCGTGGAAGTCGGGCCGCGTCGCGCCGGCACCGAGGGCGACCAACGCGCTGTAGCCTGGGCTCAGGAGAAAATGAAAGCGCTTGGGTTTGACCGGGTCTACACGGAGCAAATCAATGTGCCTCGCTGGACTCGGGGACATGCCCACGCCCAGGTAACTTCCCCTTTCCCTCAACCGCTAGTCGTTTCCTCTCTCGGCTATAGTGTTGCCACCCCCGCGGGCGGCCTGACTGCGGAAATTATCGAATTCCCCGATGTGGAAGCCCTTCAGCAAGCACCCGCAAAACAAGTTGAAGGTAAAATTGCCTTCATCAATAAACGTATGGAAAAAGCCCGCACAGGCGAGGGTTATGGCCCCGCCGTGCAAGGGCGCAGTAAAGGCATGCGTGCGGCTTCGGAGAAGGGCGCGGTTGCACTACTTCTTCGCTCCGTGGGCACCGACTCCGACCGCTTTGCCCACACAGGTATGATGTCCATTAATGCTATCGAAAATCCGGTTCCAGCTCTGGCTCTGTCTGCTCCGGATGCTAACCTGCTGGAGGCAATGCTCAAGCGCGGTAAACCCGTGCAGGTGAAACTGGATATCGACAACCAGCGACACACCGACGGCCCCTCCTTTAACGTAATTGGGGAGATTACCGGTCGCGAAAAACCGGAAGAAGTAATGATTATTGGTGCCCACCTGGACTCCTGGGATGAGGGAACTGGTGCGCTGGATGATGGAGCCGGCGTAGCCATCGTCATGGAAACTGCACGCCTTATTGCCGAGCTGCCCGAGCGCCCTCGTCGCACCCTGCGTGTAGTTCTGTTCGGTGCCGAGGAAATTGGCCTTGTTGGTGCCAAACAGTACGTAGACGCTCATCTACACGAATTGGATAACATTGTCGCCGTGTCTGAGTCCGACTTTGGCGCCGGCAAAGTGTGGCGCTTTGACACACGCCTTCCAGAGAGTAAGTTTGATATTGCTGATCAGATGATGCAGCTTCTTGCACCTCTAGGTATCGAACGCGGAAACAATACATCTTACGGTGGCCCGGACAGCAGTGTCTTTGTTGCCCGCGGCGTCCCGGCCTTTGGTCTCTATCAGGACGGCACCGACTACTTTGACTATCACCATACTCCCAACGATACCCTCGATAAGGTCGACCCAGAGAACCTGCGCCAAAATGTCGCTGCCTGGGTCGTAATGTCTTTCCTCACCACAGAGATGGAAGGAAACCTGGGACGAGTACCCACCTCCGTTAAATAAAGAATTAGCTGCCGCTATTACTCAGAGCCCCACCAGCGTGGGGCTCTTTATTTCCCCCTCCTTTTCCCCTACCGAGTAAAAGCCTGTTCACTTCCCTTTTCTCACATCTTTCTCTTTCTCTTTCTCTTTCTCAGGAGACTCTGGATACTGGCGAACTAATCAGCGTTATTAATCCACAGATTCCAGCCTTACAACCCTGTTAATAACTGCTCTCCGTCTAATTACATCTCTGTTACTGGAAGGTTACCAACAGAAACCATGGATAGAGCTGTGCATAACTCCGGGATATCCCCTCTCAGCCCTG